>NZ_SPKJ01000104.1 GCF_009866965.1 Propylenella binzhouense
GGCTCGTCCGGCCGGCGCGCCTTCCCAGGACGGCCGGCCGCTTCCCGGAGCGGCTTCTCCCGGGCCGGCTTCGGCTCGGCGGGCGCCGGCCGCCGCGCGGGTCGGCCCGCCTTGGCCGAAGCTTCCGGTGGTCTTGCGGGCGAGGCGGGCGCCGTCTCGAAATCTGCCCCCGCGGCGCGCGCGAGCTTCTCGCCGAGCTGGTCGCGGAGCACGCGTCCGCGCACCTCGCGCACCTCTCCCGGCTCGAGATCGCCGAGCTGGAACGGTCCGTAGGAGATCCGGATGAGCCGCGTGACCGCGAGCCCGAGATGCTCGAGCACCCGCTTCACCTCCCGGTTCTTCCCCTCCCGCAGCCCGATCGTCAGCCAGACATTGCTGCCCTGCGCCCGGTCGAGAATCGCCTCGATGCCGCCATAGATCATGCCGTCGATGGTGACGCCGCGGGAGAGTGCGTCGAGGGCCGCCTGGTCGATCTCTCCGTGCGCCCGCACGCGATAGCGCCTGAGCCAGCCCGTCGCCGGGAGCTCGAGCACGCGCGCGAGCCCGCCATCGTTGGTGAGGAGGATGAGGCCCTCGGTGTTGATGTCGAGCCGGCCGACCGTGACCACCCGAGGCAGGTCTGCGGGAAGCGCCGAAAAGATGGTGGGCCGGCCCTCCGGGTCGCGGTTGGTGGTCACGAGGCCCTTCGGCTTGTGGAAGAGCCAGAGCCGGGTCCTGTCGCGGGCCGGCAGCGGATTGCCGTCGACGACGATCCGCTCCGAGCCGGTCACGGTGAAGGCAGGCGAGGCGAGGACGCGGCCGTCGACCGCGACGCGGCCCTCCTCGATCAGGCGCTCGGCATCGCGGCGCGAGCAGAGGCCGGAGCGCGCGATGACCTTCGCGATCCGTTCGGCCTTCGGGGCCTCCGTTCCGCCTTGCCTTTTGCCGTCCGCGCCGCCAGTCATGCCGGTTCCCTAGCAGAAGGGGGAGGGCGAGGCGAGGTGGTCGGGACGACGGGCAGCTTCATGGACCGGGCGCTCGATGCGGCGCGGCAGGCGGCTGCGCGCGGCGAGGTGCCGGTCGGCGCGGTCCTCGTCTGCGACGGCGTCGCCGTTGCCGTCGCGGGCAACCGGATGCGGGAACTCAACGACGTCACCGCCCACGCCGAGATCCTGGCGATCCGCCAGGCGGCCGCGGAACGCGGGGCGGAGCGGCTCTCCGGCTGCGACCTCTACGTCACCCTCGAGCCCTGCGCGATGTGCGCGGCCGCGATCGCCTTCGCGCGCATCCGCCGCCTCTATTTCGGCGCCGGCGATCCGAAGGGAGGTGCGGTCGAGCATGGCGTCCGCTTCTTTGCGCAGCCGAGCTGCCATCACCGGCCCGAGGTCTATTCGGGGATCGGCGAGCGGGCGGCCGCGGAGTTGCTGCGTGCCTTCTTCGCCGAACGGCGCTGACCGGCGCCCGCTCAGGTGGCGAGCGCGAGCGGTGCCTCGGCAAAGGGCGATTCGAGCGCGTGGCCGAGCCGGCGCTTCAGGTCGTCCTTGAACGCCCCGTTCATGGCGAGGATGGCCTCGGACTTCAGGAAGTCCAGCACGAACACGCCGTTGGTCTCGGGCCGCACCAATATGTCGGGCTGGTGGCTCTTGAGCTTCTCGGCGATGATCGACTGCATCGAGATCTGCGCCGCGCCGACGACCGTCTCGATAACGCCGGGCAGGCGCTCCGGATCGCCGCTCGGGCCGCCCGCCACGTCGCAGGCGATCGAGAGATCGACGCCGTCCAGGAGGTCGAAGGGCAGCGGATTGCAGGCGCCCCCGTCGATCTGGACCCGGCCGCCGAGGAAGACCGGCCGGAAGATCGCCGGAATCGCGATCGACGCCGCGATGGCGGGCCTGAGCGGGCCGGAGCCGGTGACGGATTCCGTCCAGCCGTAGAAATCGCAGGCGACCACCCTGAGCGGGAAGCGCAGGTCCTCGAACGTTTCCGGCAGGCACTCGATCCCCGGAACAAACATCTCCAGGATGAGCTCCGGATCGAACTGGGGCGACAATTGCCGGCCGCGCAGCATGTCCGCGAAACCGATCGGCCGCGCGCGCCACAGCCGCGACAGCACCTCCCGCCGCCTGCCGAAGAACTCGCAGGCGCGCTCCCGCATGTCGCGGCCGCTCATGCCGGCCGAATAGCCCGCGCCGACGATCGCGCCGATCGACGTGCCGACGACCAGGGCCGGTTCGACGCCGAGTTCGTCGAGCACCTCACACACCAGGATATGGGCGATGCCGCGGGCGCCTCCGCCCCCGAGCGCCAGCCCTACGCTCCTGTCCGAGGCCATGATCTTCCTTCCTCGCAAGAGGATGCGGCTGGCCCGCCGCTTCGGCAAGGCAGTATGGATCAAGCTCTGTTACGAGCCGGTAACAGAGTTCGCACCCCGGGCGAATTGCCAGGCGATCTCGGCGAGCGGCCGGACTTCGCCGGCCGAGAGGGCCGCCTGCGCGCTTGCCGCATTGCCGGCGCGGCCCCGGGCGGCGACGCCGGCGAGGATCGCGGCCATCCGGAAGAAATTGTAGGCGAGATAGGTCCCGAGATGGGCACGGACGGCAAGGCCGGTGCGTGCCTCGTAGCGCGCGACGTAATCCGCAAGCGCAGGGATGCCGAGCGCGGCGAGATCGCGGCCCGCGAGAGAGGCGGTGCCGGCTCCCCGCAGTTCCGCCGGCATGTGCCATTGCATGAGATGGTACGTGAAGTCGGCGATCGGGTCGCCGAGTGTCGCGAGTTCCCAGTCGAGCACGGCGGCGATCTGCGGCGCGGCGGGCGCGACGACGAGGTTGTCGAGCCGGAAATCGCCGTGGACGACCCGGGCGGGCGCCTCCGGCGGAAGGTGGGCCGGCAGCCAGTCCATGAGGCGGTCCATGGCGTCGACCGGCTCGGCGGCGCTCGCGCTGTACTGTTCCGACCAGCGCCTGACCTGGCGTGCGACATAGCCGGCCGGGCGGCCGAAATCGGAAAGTCCGATCGCTGCGGGGTCGAGGCTGTGGAGCCGGGCAAGCGCGGCATTCATCGCGTCGTACACGGCGCCGCGCTCGCCGGGATCGGAACCCGGCATCCAGGGCTCCCAGAACACCCGGCCCGCGACGTGGTCCATCACGTAGAACGCGGTGCCGAGGATTGTCGGGTCCTCCTCGAGGGCGTGGACGCGCGCCACGGGAAAGCCTGCGCCGGCAAGGGCGCGCTGGACACGGTACTCGCGCTCGATGGCGTGCGCTGAGGGAAGGAGCGGGCCGGGCGGCTTGCGCCGCAGCACGTACCGGCCGGAGCGGGCCGTGACGAGGTAGGTCGGGTTCGACTGGCCGCCGCGGAACTGCGCGAGCTCGGCCGGCCCGCGATAGCCCTCGACATGGGCCGCCATCCAGGCGTCGAGCCGGTCCGCATCGAGGGCGAGGTGCTCCGGCACCGCCCGCACGCCGGAAAAGGCGGCCTGCCGGTCAGGCACGGCCCTGGCGTTCGCGCGCGACTGCCCGCCAGCCGATGTCGCGGCGGCAGAAGCCCTCGGGCCAGTCGATGAGGTCGACGGCCCGGTAGGCGCGTTCCCGGGCCTCGGCCACCGAGGCGCCGCGGGCGGTGACGTCGAGAACCCGGCCGCCGGCGGCGAGCACGCGCCCGTCCTCGCGCCTCGTGCCGGCATGGAAGATTTCCACGCCCTCGGCGGCGCCGGCCCGGTCGAGGCCCAGGATCTCGCTGCCCGTTGCGTAGGCGCCCGGATAGCCCCGGGACGCCATCACGACGGTGAGCGCAGCATCCTCGTGCCAGCGGATGCTGGTGCGGTCGAGCACGCCGTCGACCGTCGCCGCCATCAACGTGAGGAGGTCGTCCTTGAGCCGCATCATCAGGACCTGGCATTCCGGATCGCCGAAGCGGACATTGTACTCGATCAGCTTCGGTCCGTCGGCGCAGATCATCAGGCCGGCATAGAGAACGCCGCGATAGGGAATGCCGCGGGCGGCGAGGGCGGCGACGGTCGGCCTCACGATCCGTTCCATGGTCGCTTCGACGAGTGCCTCCGTCATGACGGGCGCCGGCGAATAGGCCCCCATTCCGCCGGTGTTCGGTCCCGCGTCGCCGTCGAACGCGCGCTTGTGGTCCTGCGCGGTGGCGAACGGCAATACGGTGCGCCCGTCGGACAGCGCGAAGAAGCTCGCCTCTTCGCCTTCGAGGAACTCCTCGATCACGACCATTGCGGGGCCGCCGGCGAAGACCGCATCGACTGCCGCTTCGGCCTCGTCCCGCCGCAAGGCGACGGTGACCCCCTTGCCGGCGGCGAGGCCGTCCGCCTTCACCACGATCGGCAGCGGCGCCGCAGCGACATGAGCCATGGCGGCATCGCGGTCCGCGAAGGCGGCGTAGCCGGCGGTCGGGATGCCGGCCTCGCGGCAGAGCTCCTTCGTGAAGGCCTTCGAGCCTTCGAGCGCTGCCGCTGCCCGGGTCGGGCCGAAGGCGCGGATGCCCGCCGCGGCGAGGTCGTCGACGATGCCGGCGACGAGGGGCACTTCCGGTCCCACCACCACGAGGCCGATCGCCTGTTCCCGGCAGAAGCGGACGATGGCGGCGTGATCCGCGACATCGAGGGCCACGCAGCGCGCGATCTCGCAGATGCCGGCATTGCCCGGCGCGGCGAAGAGCTCGGTCAGCAGAGGAGAGGCGGAGAGCGCCCAGGCGAGCGCGTGCTCCCGTCCCCCCGAGCCGATCAGAAGCACGCGCATGAAACCCCCGCCAGAACGTCGTCCGGCGGTCGCTTAACATGGCAGAGGCGCACCGAGAAACATGAAGCGGCGCATGCGCCAAAGCATTCGGCGCGCTTGACGACGGCGCCGCGCCGCGCCAGCAATCCGCCATGACCGTCGATGCGCATGGCCTGCCGGACGCCGCGCCCCGCAACTGGCTCGACCGCTACGCGCCGCTTTGGCTGAAGCCCTTCGGCCGGCTCGCCCGCTGGGACCGCCCGATCGGGTGGTGGCTGCTTCTGTGGCCGTGCTGGTGGTCGGCGGCGCTCGCGGCGATCGCGGCCGGCCGGCCGTTCCCGCCGCTCTGGCACATCTTCCTGTTCCTCGTCGGCGCGATCGCGATGCGCGGGGCGGGCTGCACCTATAACGACCTCATCGACCGCGATCTCGACGCGCATGTGGCGCGCACCCGGAACCGGCCTATCCCCTCCGGCCAGGTGACGCCGCGTGCCGCGCTCGTCTTCCTCGTGCTGCAGTCGCTGGTCGGTCTCCTCGTCCTGCTGCAGTTCAACCGCTTCACGGTCGTCCTCGGCTTCGCCTCGCTGCTGGTCGTCGCCTGCTATCCCTTCGCGAAGCGCGTTACCGACTGGCCGCAGGTCGTGCTCGGATTCGCCTTCTCGTGGGGCGCGCTCGTCGGCTGGTCGGCGCAGTTCGGCCGGCTCGACCTCGCCCCGGTGACGCTCTATGCGGCCGCGATCGCCTGGACGATCGGCTACGACACGATCTACGCGCTGCAGGACCGGGAGGACGACGCCATCGTCGGAATCCGCTCCACGGCGCGCTTCTTCGGTGCGCGGTCGCGGGCGGGAATCGCCCTCTTCTTCGGCATCGCGGTGCTCCTGATGGGGATCGCCTTCGTGGCGGCCGATGCCGGCCCGCTCGCCTTTCTCGGCCTCGTCGCGGCGATCTTCCACTTCGCCTGGCAGGTTGCGACGCTCGAGCCCGGCGACACCGACAACGCGCTCCGGCGCTTCCGGGCGAACAGCACCACGGGCTGGATCATCTTCGCCGGGCTGCTCCTCGACGCGGCGATCAGGCTCTGAACGGTTCAGGTGCGGGCGATGATCTCGCGCCCGACGAAAGGCGCGCCTTCCGGCTCGCCGCCGGTCTGCCGGCGGGACAGGAAGCGCGGGCGGGCCTTCAGCCGCACGCGCCTTGCCCGGGCCGCGGAAGCCAGGATGCCGCCGAGGCGCATTTCGGTCCCGTCGACGGCGCCCTCGTCGGGGGCGAGAAGCGCCGGCAGGCGCAACTCCGCTGCCAGCCGGTCGCGTTCGCCAAGCGCGCTCGCACGGTCTCCGGACTCGGTCAGGTCGAGCGTCAGGCCGGGATCGTCGTGGACGAGCCTGACGCGATGAACGCCTTCGCATTCGACGACGGCGATGCCGCGGAAGGTCGCGGCGGCGACCTCTATCAGGCAGGGCAGGCCGGCGATCGGGCGCGAGAGCATGACCGAGCGGCGCTCGATCACCGCGGTGACCGGCATGTCGTCGCCGGCGCGACCCTGAAAGCGGAGCGGAAGCGTGGTCCGGGCGGGGAGGCGGGCGGATCCTTCTTCGGCCCTTTCCGGTTCTGTCTGACGCATGTCCATCTCTTCCGAGGCCGTTCCCTTAGCGAGGCGGGAAGCATAGGCAGCCCCGGTCTGAAAGTTGCTTAACCGGCGTGGTTAAGCCCAAGTTGCCGGCAGGGAAGGTAAGCGAAACCTCAAGGCGGATCGCTGGCGCTTTGGCGCGATCGATCCCATATTGCTCTGCAATATGACCGACCTGTTCCGATCAGATCGCGATCTTCTCGCGGCCGCCGCGCGTGAGGCCGGCGCGCTTGCGCTCTCCTATTTCAAGCGGGACTGCCGATCCTGGGCGAAGGAAGGGGGCTCGCCGGTCACCGAGGCGGACTTCGCCGTCGACCGGTTCCTGAACGACGCCCTTCTCCGTGCCCGGCCCGACTATGGCTGGCTGTCGGAAGAGACCGCCGACGATCCGGCGCGGCTCGGCTGCGACGCCGTCTTCGTCGTCGATCCGATCGACGGGACGCGCGGCTTCATGGCCGGCGACCGGCGCTGGTGCGTGAGCATCGCCGTCGTGCGTCAGGGCCGGCCGGTGGCGGGAGCGCTGTTCGCGCCCGCGCTCGACCGCCTCTATACCGCGACCGCCGGCGGTGGCGCGCAGCTGGAGAACGAGCCCATCGCCGTTTCCCGGCGCACGAGCGTGGAGGAGGCTTCGGTCGGCGGCCCGAAGGGCTGGTTCAGGCACGAGACGATCCGGCGGCTGGGCGCCAGCCAGGCACCCTATCTTCCCTCGCTCGCCTACCGCTTCGCGCTCGTTGCGGACGGCCGGCTCGACGCCGCTTTCGCGAAGCCCCGCTCCCACGATTGGGACCTTGCGGCGGCAGACCTTTTGGTGCACGAAGCCGGCGGACGACTGACTTCCGTCGACGGGCAGGCACTGCGCTACAACGGCGAGACTCTCCGGCACGGAGCGCTCGCCGCCGGCAACGCCGTTCTGCAGCCGCAGCTCCTCGCCGCAGTGAGCGCGGTCGTCCGGGATGAGGAACATGCCGGCCACCCGGCCTGACGATCCGGAGCGATCTCGACGTGAGCGAACAGCAGCCGAAAGGCAACCAGCTTCTCCATCTCGTCTTCGGCGGCGAGCTCGAATCGCTTGAGGGCTTCCGCTTCCGCGATCTGGGCAAGCTCGACATCGTCGGGATCTACCCGAACTATGCGCAGGCCTATGCAGCCTGGAAGGAGAAGGCGCAGATGACGGTGGACAATGCGCAGACGCGCTACTTCATCGTCCACCTGCACCGGCTGCTGGAGCCTGGCGGGGCAGATGCCACGACCTGACGCCTCCGCTGGCTTCGCCGCGCAGACTATCGGGCAGCCGGACGGTTGGTCCCTCGCAGAGGGCTCGACACGGGCCGTGCTTACGCGTCTCTTCCGCGAGAGCGTGCTTCCGAACTGGAAGGTGCTCGTTCTCGGGCTCGCCGCGATGGTGGCCACGGCCGCGACCTCCGGCGTCCTCCCCTTCCTGATGCAGATGGTGGCGGACGAGGTATTCGTCGCCAAGAACGAGCAGCTGCTCTTCGTCCTGCCGGGGCTGGTGATCCTCGTCATGACCTTCCGGGCCGCGGCGGACTGGGTCTCCCAGGTGGCAGATGCGTGGCTCGGCAACCAGGTCGTCGCGGATCTCAGGATCCGGATGTTCGACACGCTGGCGAATGCCGATCTCGGCTGGATCCAGCGCACCCATTCGGGCCGGTTCGTATCGGCCTTCGTCAACGACACGCCGATCGTCGACCGCGCCGCCGCCAAGACCATGACCTCGATGGTGAAGAACGGACTGAGCGTCCTCTTCCTGGTCGGATCGATGTTCTACATGGACTGGCGGCTCGCCTGCCTGGTGGTGGCCGGCATGCCGCTCGCCATCGTCTTTCTCGGCCGGCAGAAGAAGCGGATCAGCGGTTCCGTCCGGCGGTCGATGCAGGAAGCCGGCGATCTCGGCTCCATGCTGACGCAGACGCTGCAGGGCATCCGCGTCGTCAAGGCCTATCGGCAGGAGGCGGAGGAGGCGGCGCGCTTCCGCGGCATCGTGGGCAACATCGTCGACTACCTGATGCGAACCGCGCGCTCGCGGGCGGCGGTCGGGCCGGTGACGGAGGCGCTCTCCGGGCTCGGCTTCGCGGCAGCCATCCTCTACGGCGGCTGGCAAGGCATACACGGCAACGTGTCGCTCGGCCACTTCATGGGCTTCATGACGGCCGCCATGCTTGCCTACCAGCCGCTGAAATCGCTTGCCAGCGCGCAGGCCTCGCTGAGCGAGGGCGTGACGGCGGCGAGCCGCGTCTTCGCGATCATCGACTACGCCTCCCACGTGACGGAATCGCGCTCCGCCAAGCCGCTCAAGGTGAGCGAGGGCCGGATCACCTTCGAGCGGGTCGGTTTCGGCTACGAGGCGGGCAAGAGCGTGCTCGCCGATTTCGACCTCGAGATCGCGCCGGGCCAGAAGGTGGCGCTGGTCGGGCCGAGCGGCGCCGGCAAGAGCACGGTCATAAACCTCCTGCTGCGCTTCTTCGACCCGGAGGCCGGGCGCATCCTGATCGACGGGCAGGACATCCGCGACGTGACGCTCGCGAGCCTGCGGAGCGAGATCGCGCTCCTTACCCAGGAACCCATTCTGTTCGACGAGACGGTCGCCTCCAACATCGCCTACGGCTCGGAGGGCGCGCTTCAGGAGGAGATTGCGGCCGCCGCGGAGGCCGCCGCGGCGCACGATTTCATCATGCGGCTCCCGAACGGCTACCAGACGCGCGTCGGGGAGGCCGGCGGCCGGCTCTCCGGCGGCGAGCGCCAGCGGATCGCCTTTGCGCGCGCCATGCTCCGCAACGCCCCCATCCTGCTTCTCGACGAGCCCACCGCCTCGCTCGACGCCGAAGCGGAGGCGAAGGTGCAGAGCGCGATGGAGAAGCTCCTCGCCGGCCGGACGGTGCTCATGATCGCCCACCGGCTCTCGACCGTGAAGCGGGCGGACCTCATCTGCGTGATGGACGAGGGGCGCATCGTCGAACTCGGGACCCATTCGGAACTGCTCGCGCGCAACGGCGCGTATTCGCGCATGTTCGGAACCCAGTTCGCCACCGAAGAGCCGGCGCTTTCGGCATTGCGGGGCTGACGGGAACGGATGGCCGAGGAGAGCGGGAGAGCCCGCGCCATTCTCGGGCGGAGCCTCGCCGCGTACCTGAAGCTCGTCCGCCGGAGCACGCGGTTCGTCTTCGAGCCGGCCGACGCGCAGGATGTCGTCGACGGCTTCGCCCCCGTGATCGTGGGATCCTGGCATGGCCAGCATCTGCTCGTCCCGCTGATGCGGCGGAGCGGCCAGGACTTTGCCGTGCTCGTCTCGCGCTCGGCGGACGGCGACGTGAATGCGGCTGCGGCCGCCTCGATGGGGCTCCATGTCATCCGCGGATCGGGCGGACGGAACCGGCTGAAATCGGCGCAGAAGGGGGGCAGCCGGGGGTTTCTCGAGATGCTGACGGCGTTGCGGTCCGGCCTCAACGTCGCGCTGACGGCCGACGTGCCCCGGGGCGAGGCACGGCGTTGCGGCCCGGGCATCGTCGCGCTTGCCCGCCACTCCGGACGGCCGATCGTGCCGGTTGCGGTCGCCACGCGGTTTGCCGTCACCTTCGATACGTGGGACAAGGCGCGGCTGCCGCTGCCGTTGGGGCGCGGCGCGATGGTGATGGGGGAGCCGGTCTTCGTGGCGGCCGATTCCGACGAGGCCGCCGTCGACCGGGCGCGCCGGCATGTAGAGGATGCGCTGAATCGATGTCAGGACCGCGCCGATGAGCTCGCCGGGCGCGGCTGACGAGCCGGGCAGGGTGGCGATCGCCCTCTATTCCGCCCTCGGACGGGTGCTCGAACCCGCGCTCGGGCTTCTGCTCGAGCACCGGGCCCGCCGGGGCAAGGAGGACCGGCACCGGCGCGGCGAGCGGTTCGGCCGGTCCGGCCGGCCGCGGCCGCCCGGCCGCCTCGTCTGGGTGCACGCGGCGAGCGTCGGCGAAACCAATTCCGTCCTGCCGCTCGTCGGCCGGCTCACTTCTTCCGGCCATGCGGTTCTCCTCACGACCGGCACCGTGACGTCGGCCGAGATCGCGGCGCGACGCCTGCCGCAAGGCGCATTCCACCAATACGTGCCGCTCGACACGCCCGGATCGGTCGGACGGTTCCTCGACCACTGGCGCCCGGACCTCGCGCTCTTCGTCGAATCGGAGATCTGGCCGCAGGCCGTGGCCGGGCTCGCCCGCCGGGATGTGCCGCTCGCCATCGTCAACGGCCGGCTCTCGCCCCGCTCGTTCAGGTCCTGGAACCGCTTTCCCTCCGTTGCGCGGGCGGTGTTCGGCCGGGCGGGCATGTGCACCGCACAGAGCGAGGCGGATGCGGAGCGCTTTCGTCAGCTCGGAATCGAGAACGTCGTCACGGTGGGCAATCTGAAGTTCGACGTGCCGATGCTGCCGGCGGACCCGGCCGTGCTCGCCGAGCTGAAGGCGGCGGTCGGAGCGCGTCCCGTGCTGGTGGCGGCGAGCACGCATGCCGGAGAGGAGGAACTCGTCGTCGACGCCCATCGCATGGCCGCCGCCGTAGCGCCCGACTGCCTCACCATCATCGCGCCCCGGCATCCGGAGCGCGGCCCGGCCATTGCCGGCGACGTCGAGAAGGCGGGACTGTCGTCCCGGCTGCGAAGCGGGGGCCGGGCGCCGGAGCCGGGAACGGCCGTCTACGTCGCCGACACGATCGGCGAGATGGGGCTCTGGTTCCGGCTCGCCCGCGTCGCCTTTCTCGGCGGTTCGATGGTGCCGCATGGCGGCCAGAATCCGATCGAGCCGGCCCAGCTGGGCGTTCCGATCCTGCACGGGCCGCATGTCGGAAACTTCGCCGAGATCTATGGTGCGCTCGGCCGGGCCGGCGGCGCATTCGAGGTGGCGGATGCCGGTGCGCTCGCGGGCGCGGTGCGCGCATTCATGGCGGAGCCCGAGCGGGCCCGGGCGGCAGGGGCGGCTGCGGAGGCGTGCGTCGCCCGGTTCGCCGGTTCCCTGGAGCGGACGATCCGCGCCCTCGAACCGCTCCTTGCACGGCTGGATCCGGTTCGTGCCGCTGGCGCCTGAGTTCTGGTCGAAGCGGGGCGCTGCGGCCTGGTCGCTATGGCCGCTGTCGCTCGGCTACGGCCGGATCGCGGGCTGGCGCATGGCGCGGCCGGGCCGGGCGGCACCGATCCCGGTCCTCTGCGTGGGCAATCTCACGGTCGGCGGCGGCGGAAAGACCCCGACGGCGATCGCGCTCGCGCGCCTCCTCGCGGCGCGGGGCCACCATCCCGGCTTCCTGACGCGGGGTTACGGCGGCGTCGAGCGGGGGCCGCTCGTCGTCGATCCGGAGCGCCACCGCGCGGCCGATGTCGGCGACGAGCCGCTTCTCCTCGCAGCCGCCGCGCCGACCGTGGTGGCGCACGACCGTCCGGCCGGCGCGCAGCGACTGGCCGAACTCGGCGTGGACATCGCAGTCATGGACGACGGCTTCCAGAATCCGAGCCTCGCCAAGGATCTCTCCGTCGTCGTGCTCGATGCCCGGTTCGGGATCGGCAACGGGTTCGTGCTGCCTGCCGGACCGCTCCGGGCGCCGCTCGGGGACCAGCTGCGCCGGACGGACCTCCTCCTCGTCGTCGGCGAGGGCGAGCATGCAGTCGAGACGATCCGGCGTGCCGCGCGGCGCGGAACGCCCGTCGCCCGTGCGGAGCTTGCGCCGGAGGGCGGGGAGGCGCTGAAGGGCTGCCCCGTGCTGGCCTTCTGCGGCATCGCCCATCCCGGGAAGTTCGAGGCGACCCTGGAAGAAGTGGGGGCGGATGTCCGGCAGGTCCTCCGCTTTCCGGATCATCACACCTATTCGGAGGAGGACTGCCGGCAGGTGCTGGAGCGCGCGGCCGGCGGAGGCCTCACGCCTGTCACGACGGAGAAGGACCTCGTCCGCCTCCGCGGGCGAGGCGGCGCGGCCGACAGCCTCGCGGCGCAATCGCTCGTCCTTCCGGTGCGGATGCGGCTGCAGGAGACGCGGAAGGTGCTCTCGCTGATCGATGCGGCGCTCGGGCGCCGGCTCGTTTCGCTCGGCGGGAATTCAAGTCCCCGACGCTAGGGCCTTCTCCCGCTCGAGCGACGCCTTCGCGTCGACATAGGGTTCCTGCCGGTCGACACTCCAGTAGCGGAGCTGCGAGAGCGGGATCTTCGCGCCCGTCACCGTGCAGTAGACGAAGGATCCGGGCACGATCACCTGATAGTCGCCGTCGAGATAGCGCAATTGCGCCTCGCCTTCCCGGCCGGTCCGCTCGAGCTTGTTCATGGAGCCGTTCTAGCGCCCGGCCGGGTTGCGGCCAAGGGGTGCGCGGGCGTGTCACGCAGCATCGGCCTTCCGCTCCCGGCGGGTTCCCTCGCGCGCGGCGCGGCCGTCCTCCCCGCTCCGCAGCGGCACGAGCGGCTCCGGCTGGACAGGGCCGCGGGGTGCGCCCGCCGTGCCGCCGGC
>NZ_SPKJ01000105.1 GCF_009866965.1 Propylenella binzhouense
GCCGCCTCCCGGCGAGGTCGCCCGGCCGCCGGTCGAGGCGGCGCCCGGCAAGATCGCGACGCTCGCACCCGGCAGGAGCCGCGGCGGCGAGGCCGGCGCCTGATGGGCGGGACCGGTCGCCGGCGGCTGCCCGAGGGAACCTTCGTCTGGTTCGCCTTCTGCGCGCTCGTGGCGGCGACCGCCGTGATGCTCCACGCCGACCTCCGCAACATGATGCGGCAGCAGGCGCTCTCGCCCTTCGTCTCGCCCGCCTCGGTGCGGATGGACCGGCCCGAGAAGAACGACCAGGTCCGCCCCTATCTGCCGGCCGCCCGCCCGGTCGCGCCCGACGAGGCGCTCCCCGGGGGCACGCCCGACCGGCCGCACGACTTCCGCGAGGCCGAGCCGATGACGTTCCGCTTCGGCAGCGGCGGAACGCTCTACGCGGAAGGGACCATCACGCCCGGCACCGCCGCGATGTTCGAGGCCGTGCTCGGCGGCGCGCGCGCCAGGGGGCTTGCCGAGATCGTGCTGCATTCGCCCGGCGGCTCGGTCACCGACGCCGTCGCGATGGCGCGCGCGATCCGCGCCGGGGGCCTTGCCACGCACGTGCTGGAGGACGGCTACTGCGCCTCCTCGTGCCCGCTCGTCTTCGCGGGCGGAACGACGCGGATCGCCCATCCGAAGGCCTGGATCGGGGTCCACCAGGTCTATGCCGTCGAGAGCGCCATCGGTTCGCTCTCCGAGGGCATGGACCAGGCGCAGCGGGTGAGCGCGGAGGCGCAGTTCCTACTCGACGAGCTCGGCGTCGATCCGCGGGTCTGGGTCCACGCGATGGCGACGCCGAAATCGAAGCTCTACCTCTTCACCCCCGACGAGCTGACGAAATACCACCTCGCCACCGGGCTCGAGCCGGCCGGGCCTTCGCAGGGCTCCGGAAAGGTCGCGGATGTTGCAGCCGAAGGCGCCGCCCGCTAGGCAGGGCCCATGCCCCGCCTGATGCTGCTCCGCCACGCCAAGTCCGCCCGCCCGGAAGGGGTTCCGGATCGCGCCCGGCCGCTTTCCGAGCGCGGTCGTTCCGACGCCGCCGGGATCGGCCGGGCGATGGCGGCGCGCGGGCTGCAGCCCGATGCGGTGATCTGCTCGCCGGCCGAACGCACGCGGGAGACGCTCGACGCCATCCTTCCGCACCTCGCGCCGATCGACAATGTGAAGCTGGTGAACGAGCTCTACGAGGCGGAATCCGGCACGCTGCTTGCCCTCGCGCGCGCCGAGGCCGGCGATTCCGGCACGCTCCTCGTGGTCGGGCACAACCCGTCGATCGAGGAGGCCGCTCTTGCGCTGGCGGCGAAGGACGAGCCCTCGCCGGAGCGCGAGGCGATGGCCGAGAAGTACCCGACCGGCGCGCTCGCGGTCTTCGAGTTCGACGGCGGCTGGGCCGAGCTCGGATCCGGCGCCGTCAGGCTCCTCGCCTTTCTGCGCCCGCGCGACCTCAAATCGCCCGAAGCTCGTTGAAGGCGGCCGCGCGCCGCCTATCTGAGCCGGGGGAGACGGGCTTGGCATCCATCACGACGTTTACGGACGAGGCGCGGATCGCGGTCGACAACGTGCTCGGCGCCCTGGTCGGCGGGACCACGCCGACGGTCCGCCTCGGCGTCACCGGGCTCTCCCGCGCCGGCAAGACGGTGTTCATCACCGCCCTCGTCCACAATCTCGTCCATGGCGGGCGCCTGCCGCTCTTCGAGGCCTACGCGTCCGGCCGCCTGGCCGAGGCCGGCCTGCAGCCCCAGCCCGACGACGAGGTGCCGCGCTTCGACTACGAGGCGCATGTGCGCGACCTCGTCTCGGAACGCGTCTGGCCGCGCTCGACGCGCCGGATCAGCGAGCTGCGCGTCACGATCGCGTACGAATCGGCGAGCGGGCTGCGGCGCACCTTCGGTCCCGGCAGGCTCAACCTCGACATCGTCGATTACCCCGGCGAGTGGCTGCTCGATCTCGCGCTCCTGCGGAAGAGCTTCGCGGAATGGTCGGCCGAGGCGGTCCGGCTCTCCCGCGAGCCGCACCGGCTCGCGCTCGCCGCCGGATGGCACGCCGCCCTCCACCGCACCGGCGCGGACGCGCCGGAGGACGAGGCGGCCGCGCGCGAGCTCGCCGAGACCTTCACGCACTACCTCCGCGCCGCGCGCGCCGACGAGCACGCCCTCTCGATGCTGCCGCCCGGCCGCTTCCTCATGCCCGGCGACCTCGAAGGCTCGCCCGCCCTCACCTTCGCGCCGCTCGACATCCCTCCCGACCACCGGCCGGCCAGGGGATCCATGGCCGCGATGATGGCGCGCCGCTACGAGGCCTACCGCACCCATGTCGTGAAGCCGTTCTTCCGCGATCACTTCGCCCGGCTCGACCGCCAGATCGTGCTCGTCGACATGCTCGCCGCGCTCAATGCGGGGCCGGCCGCCATGCGCGATCTCGAGACGGCGCTCGCCGACGTCCTCGCCTGCTTCCGGCCGGGCCGGGCGAGCTGGCTCACCGCGATCCTGACGCGCCGGATCGACCGGATCCTCTTCGCCGCCACCAAGGCCGACCACGTCCATCACAGCGATCACGACAATCTGGCGCGGCTTCTCGCGCGCCTCACGAAGAACGCCGCGACGCGCGCCGCCTTCGCCGGCGCCTCCGTGCGCGTGATGCCGCTCGCCGCCGTCCGCGCGACCCGCGAGGTGACGATCGAGCGCGGCGCCGAGCGCCTGCCCGCCCTCGTCGGCACGCCGCTCGCCGGCGAGACCGTCGACGGCGAGACCTATGACGGCAGCACCGAGATCGCGCTCTTTCCGGGCGATCTGCCGGGCGATCCGGACAGCCTCTTCGAGCCGCAGGCCGGCGCCCGCTCGAAAGACGCGCTCGCGCTCCGCTATCTCCGCTTCCGGCCGCCGCGCCTGGAGCGCACCGCCGAGGGCACCACGCTCTCGCTGCCGCACATCCGGCTCGACCAGGCGATCGAATATCTGATCGGGGACAGGCTGCGATGAGCGAGAACCCGGCCGGCCACGGCCGACGGCCGGCCGCCTACCGGCTCGACGATCCCGCCCTCGGCGGCATCCGCGAGACGATGCTCGAGGAGGCCGAGCCGTCCTTCGACGAGGCCCACGACGCCGTCGAGATGATCGTCCATCCGCCGCGCCGGCGCTTCCGCTGGGGCGTGCTCGCCGCCACCACGGCGAGCACCCTCGTGGCGCTCGCGATCGGCATCGCCGTGGACAGCCTGATCCGCGATCTCTTCGCCCGGGCGGACTGGCTCGGCTGGCTCGCCCTCGCGCTTGCCGGCCTCTTCGTCCTTTCCGTTCTCGCGATCGTCGGCCGGGAGGTCGCGGGCGTGTTCCGGCTCAAGCGGCTCGCGCGCCTGCGCCTCCTCGCCGACAAGGCGGCCGAGAGCAACGACCGGAGCGAGGCGGACAGGACGGTCGCCGCGCTGCTCGCGCATTATTCCGGCCGTGCCGACACCGCGCAGGGACGGCGCGCGGTCGCCGGCCACGCGGCCGAAGTGATGGACGGCCGCGACCTGCTGGTGCTCGCCGAGCGCGATCTCGTCCGCCCGCTCGACGTGCGGGCGCGCACCATCATCTCCGGGACGGCGCGCCGCGTCTCGGTGGTGACCGCCGTCAGCCCGCGCGCCTTCCTCGATATCGCCTACGTGCTGTGGGAAAGCGTCCGGCTCATCAGGCGGCTCTCCGTGCTCTATGGCGGCCGGCCGGGAACGCTCGGGCTGTTCCGGCTCACCAAGGCGGTGTTCGCCCATCTGGCGGTGACCGGCACCATCGCCATCGGCGACACGATCGTGCAGCAGGTGCTCGGCCATGGCATCGCGGCGCGCCTTTCCGCGCGCTTCGGCGAAGGCGTCGTGAACGGCCTGATGACGGCGCGCATCGGCCTCGCCGCCATGGATGTCTGCCGGCCGCTCCCCTTCCTGCGGGAGGAACGCCCGCGGCTCAAGGACTTGGCTTCCGGGCTCGTGTCCGGCAGCGAACGCGACGCCCTCCGGCAGCCTTAACAGGCGGCTAAGGTTAACGATCCGTTGGGATTTGGCCGAATAGAGTCCGGCAGACTCGTCGTTCGGGAGCCATGGAGTTCGCTATGTTCCGCGCCCCTGCCCTCGCGTTTGCCGCCGCCCTCCTCGCCAGCGCGACGGTCGCCGAGGCCGCCCCGCCGAAGGCGCTCCTCTTCATGCAGCGCTTCGGCGGTGAATGGATCGGCACCGGCCAGCTGCTGATCGGCCCTCAGATCGGGACGCAGTTCCACTGCGCCCTGAACGGCAATCCGAGCAGCACGCAGATGACGCTCGGCATGAGCGGCAAGTGCTGGATGGGCTCGCTCTCCGTTCCGGTCCTCGCGCGGATCCACTACGACGAGCCGACCGACCGCTTCTACGGGAGCTTCATGGACGGCGCCGCCGGCAACGGGGTCGACATCATGGGCGCACAGACCGAGACGGGGGTCTCGCTGCGGCTGACGCAGGGCATCCTTCAGGGCGGGATGCTGGCGGAGCCCGTCGGCGACATGCAGATGCGGGTGCTCCTCTCGTTCCGCGACCGGGCGAACGACCGCGACATTCCCGTGGTTTCGATGGGCTTCACGCGCAAGGAGGCATCGTCGATGGGGCTGCCGAATTTCGACCTCTCGCAGTTCGAGAATGCCAGGTCGAGCCGCCTCGCCACGATCGAGTAGACGCCGTCGGCCCGGTCCGCGGGCGTCCGGGACGGCCGAAGCTTGACAGCGCGGTGCGATCCGACGTCGGATCGGCCGCGCCATGTTCCTCACCTTCTTCACCGAGCTCAGGGAGGCCGGCGTTCCGGTCACGCTGCGGGAATACCTCACGCTGCTCGAGGCCATGGAGGCCGATCTCCCCGACAAGCAGGTCGACGGATTCTACTTCCTCGCCCGCGCCGCGCTGGTGAAGGACGAGGCCAATCTCGACCGCTTCGACCGCGTCTTCGGACAGGTGTTCAGGGGGCTCGAGAAGCCGGAGGACGGGATCGCGGCGGACGTGCCGGAGGAATGGCTCCGGGGGCTGGCCGAACGCTACCTGACGGAGGAAGAGAAGGCGCTCGTGCAGGCCCTCGGCGGGTTCGAGGCGCTCATGGAGAAGCTCCGCGAGCGCCTCGCCGAGCAGGAGGGCCGCCACGAGGGCGGATCGAAATGGATCGGCACCGGCGGCACCTCGCCCTTCGGCGCCTTCGGGTACAATCCGGAGGGCGTCCGCATGGGCCAGCCGGAGAACCGCAGCCTGCGCGCCGCCAAGGTCTGGGAGGAGCGGCGCTTCCGCGATCTCGACGGCACCCGCGAGATCGGCACCAGGAACATCAAGGTCGCGCTCCGCCGGCTTCGCCGCTTCGCCCGCACCGGAGCCGCCGAGGAGCTCGATCTCGACGAGACGATCCGCTCCACCGCGCATCGCGGCTATCTGGACGTCCGCCTGCGCCCGGAGCGCCGCAACGCCGTCAAGGTCCTGCTCTTCTTCGATATCGGCGGCTCCATGGACTGGCACGTCCGGGAGACGGAGGACCTCTTCTCCGCCGCGCGTTCCGAATTCGGGACGATGGAGCACTTCTACTTCCACAATTGCGTCTACGAGACCGTGTGGAAGGAGAATGCAAGGCGCCGCAGCGAGCGGATCGAGACCGTGGACATCCTGCGCACCTATCCGGCCGACTACCGGCTCGTCTTCGTCGGCGACGCGTCGATGAGCCCCTACGAGCTGACGCATCCGGGCGGTTCGGTCGAGCACTGGAACGAGGAGGCCGGCGCGGTCTGGCTCGCCCGCCTTCTCGGCCATTTCCGGAAGGCGGCCTGGCTCAATCCCGTGCCCGGGGAGCACTGGGGACAGACCTGGACGATCGGCGCGACCCGCCAGATCATGGGCGGCCGGATGTATCCCTTGACCCTGGAAGGGCTCGATGGCGCCATGCGGGCGCTCGCCCGCTAGCCTCCCGCCCGGCGGGCGCCGCTCCGGCCGGCTCGGCGCGGCCGGGCAGGATTTGATCGGCCTCAAGGCGGCGGCGCCCGCGCGAAGGCAATCCGGCGTCGAGAGCGCCGGCTGAAGGAGCGAGCGGATGAAGATCGCGATCTTCGAGATCGAACCGTGGGAGCGCGCCGCCTTCGAGGTGCTGCATGCGGAGCACGAAGTCGCCTTCGAAAGCGGCACGCTGGACAACCGGACGGCCGGATTCCACGCCGATGCGGAGATCATCTCCACCTTCATCTATTCGAAGCTCGACCGGACCGTCATCGAGGCGCATCCGCGGCTCCGCCTGATCGCGACCCGGTCCACGGGCTTCGACCACATCGATCTCGAGGCCTGCACGGAGCGCGGGATCGCGATCGCGAACGTTCCGACCTATGGCGAGAACACGGTCGCGGAACACGTCTTCGCCCTCCTCCTCGCCATCAGCCACCGCCTCATCGAGGCGGTCGACCGCACCCGGCGAGGCGATTTCTCGCAGGCCGGGCTGCAGGGCTTCGACCTGCAGGGCAAGACCTTCGGCCTCGTCGGCACCGGCAGCATCGGACGCCACGCCGCCCGCATCGCGCGCGGCTTCGGAATGGAGGTGGTCGCCTACGATCTGGCGCCCGACGCCGGCGCCGCGGCGGAGATCGGGTTCCGCTATGTCGATTTGGCCGAGCTCCTCGCGCTCGCCGATGTCATCTCGCTCCACGTGCCGGCGAACAGGCACACGCGCCACATGATCTCCGAGCCGCAATTCGCGGCCATGAAGCACGGCGCCATCCTCATCAACACGGCACGCGGCGGGATCGTCGACGTGCGCGCGCTGATCGGCGCGCTCTCTTCGGGGAGGATCGCGGCCGCGGGGCTCGACGTCCTTCCCGAGGAACCCGTGATCCGTGAGGAGGCGGAGCTGCTCCGTTCCGCCTTCAGCCGCGAGCACGATCTGGAGAGCCTCCTCGCCGACCACATCCTGCTGCGGCTCCGGAACGTGCTCATCACGCCCCACAGCGCCTTCAACACGCGCGAGGCGGTCGAGCGCATCCTCGATACGACGCGCGCCAACATCGAAGCCTTCGTCGCCGGTCGCCCGGAGAACATCGTCGCGTGACCGAAACCGGGGGCGAGGCCGGACCTTCGATGCCGCCCGGGCCGATCGAGGACGCGCATGCGCGCGAGGCTGCGGACGTCCTCGCGGCACTCCAAAGCAGCGTCGCGACCGGATTGAACGCGGCCGAGGCCGGGCGCCGGCTGGCGGCGTTCGGCCCGAACCGGCTGGCGACGGCTCGCCGCAAGAGCAGGTGGGCCATCCTGCGCGAGCAGTTCGACGGCATCATCGCCTATCTGCTGATGGCCGCGGCGATCGCCTCCTTCCTGTTCGAGGAATGGGCCGAGGGCATCGCGATCGTCGCCGTTCTCGCGATCAACGGCGCCGTCGGCTATTTCACGGAGCTGCGGGCGGTCCGCTCGATGGAGGCGCTCCGTCGCCTGTCGCAGGTCCGGGCGCGCGTCCGGCGCGACGGCGCGACGGCGATCATCGCCGCGGACGCGATCGTGCCCGGGGACATCGTGTTCCTGGAGAGCGGAGACGTCGTTCCCGCCGATCTGCGGCTTCTGGAGACGGCCAATCTCCAGTCGGACGAATCGGCGCTGACGGGCGAATCCGTGCCGGTCGAGAAATCCGCGGAGCCGGCTCCGCCGGGGGCCGGTCTCGGCGACCGCACGGCGATCGCCTTCAAGGGCACCTCGGTGACCCGCGGCTCCGGGATCGGCGTGGCGGTTGCCACGGGCATGGCGACCGAGCTTGGCAGGATCGCCGCGCTGACGGAGAGCGCGGAGGCATCCGTCTCCCCGCTCGAGAAGCGGCTCGACCGGCTCGGCGGCCAGCTCGTCCGGGTGACGCTCGCGCTCACCGTGCTCATCGCCGCGTTCGGCGTCTATGTCGGCCACGGCCTCCTCGCCATGATCGAGACGGCCATCGCGCTCGCGGTCGCCGCCGTGCCCGAGGGGCTCCCGATCGTCGCCACCGTCGCGCTCGCGCGCGGCATGTGGCGGATGGCCCGGCGGAACGCCCTCATCGAGAACCTCTCGGCCGTCGAAACGCTCGGCGCCACCACGATCATCCTCACCGACAAGACCGGCACCCTCACCGAGAACCGGATGACGGTCGTCCGCATCGCCCTCCCCGGCGAGGACATCGACGTCGCGGCGGACGCAGATGCGGACGGCGCGGCCTTTTCCGCCGACGGTGCGGCGGTCGAGCCCGCCGCGGACGAGGCGCTCCGGACCGCCCTTCGCATCGCGGTCCTCTGCAATGCGGCGACCCTTCCCGCCGCGGGCCCGGGGGGCCGTGCCGGCCCGGCGTCCGGCGACCCGATGGAGGTGGCGCTCCTGGCGGCGGGCCGGCTCGCGAAGCTGGAGCAGGACGATCTCCTCGCGCGGCTTCCGAAGGTGCGGGAGGAAGCCTTCAGCACGGCCACCCGGATGATGGCGACTTTCCATAGGTCCGATAACGGGTTGCTCGTCGCCGTTAAGGGCGCGCCTGAAGAAGTGGTGGCGCGCGCGACGCAGGTCATCGCGAAGGGCGGGCTGCAGGCGCTCGACGAGCGTGGCCGGCGCGACTGGACGGAACGGCAGCAGGCGATGGCGCGCGACGGGCTGCGCGTCATCGCGCTCGCGATGCGGCAGGCGCGGTCCGAGACCGAGGAGCCCTATGCCGGCCTCACGCTGGTCGGGCTCGTCGGGCTGATCGATCCCCCTCGCGGCGACGTCGCGGAGGCGATCGCGGCCTGCCGGGAAGCAGGCGTCCGCGTCGTGATGCTGACGGGCGATCATGCGGTGACCGCGCGCAGCATCGCCTCGGAGATCGGACTTGCGGACGACGACGCGCTCGCGATCGACGCCTCGCAGATTCTCGACCCGGAGCACCGCGCCGGCATCGAACGCAACCGCCTGCTCAAGGCCGCGATCTTCGCGCGGGTGAGCCCGGAGGCGAAGCTCGATCTCGTCGCACTCCACCAGGCGGAAGGCGCCGTGGTGGCGATGACCGGCGACGGCGTGAACGATGCTCCCGCGCTCAAGAAGGCGGATATCGGCATCGCCATGGGCCGGCGCGGGACCGAGGTCGCGCGCGAGGCCGCCGACATGGTGCTGAGCGACGATTCCTTCGCCTCGATCGTCGCGGCCATGCGCCAGGGCCGGGTGATCTACGCCAACATCCGCAAGTTCGTCGTCTATCTGATGTCGTGCAACCTGAGCGAGATCCTGGTGATCGGCATCGCAACGGTGAGCGGATTGCCGCTGCCGCTCCTGCCCCTTCAGATTCTCTATCTGAACCTCGTCACCGACGTGTTCCCGGCCTTCGCGCTGGGCGTCGGCGAGGGCGATCCGAATGTCATGCGCCGCCCGCCCCGCAATCCGAGGGAGCCGATCCTCGACCGGCGCAGATGGGTGCTGGTCGGCGCCTATGCCGGCCTCATCGCGGTGGCGACGCTCGGCGCCTTCGTCCTCGCGCTCTGGCAGTTCGGGATGACGGAGCGCGACGCGCTCACGATCTCCTTCCTCACGCTCGCATCCGCGCAGCTCTGGCACGTCTTCAACATGCGCGACCGGTCGGCCGGCCTTCTCCGCAACGAGGTCACGCGGAATCCCTGGATCTGGGCCGCCCTCGCCCTCTGCGCGGGGCTGGTCGCGGCGGCCGTCTATGCGCCGGGCCTCTCGCGTCTTCTCGGCATGTCGGCGCCGAGCCTCGCGGGCTGGCTGCTCGTGCTCGGCGCGAGCCTCGTTCCCGTTCTCCTCGGCCCCCTCGCTTATCGCCTCGCCACCCTGGCCGGCGGCACGGAGACGCGGCGCGCGTGAGTTCCCGGGCGGGGGACGGCATGGCGGCACGCCCGGCCGCCGCCCCCCGCCCTTTACCGTTCCTGAAGGGAGTTCGGGTAAACCGCTGCAAACAGCGGAAGGATAGCCACGTGGCGGAGCCGGCGCGTGCAATGATCACAGGCCAGGAGATGGAGCCTCGCGCGGCCTCGGCGAGCCCCGCCGCGGAGATGTGCGCCGAGGTCCTCGTCGGGAGCGAAGCCTACGCGGTCCTTCGCGCCGATTGGCAGCGCCTGAAGGTGCTGCAGTCGACCTCGACGGTCTTCCAGTCCCCCGACTTCCTCTCGATCTGGGCGAAGCACTTCGCCGCCGGTGCGCTCGACCGCACGCTGAGGACGATCGTGGTGCGCGCGGGCGGGCGGGCGGTCGCGATCTGGCCGCTGCAGGTGACGACGCGCGGCATGATCCGCGTCGCGAGCGCCGCGGGCCGGCCGTTCTCGCAATATGACGGCATGATGCTCGATCCGGGCTGCAACCAGGCCGAGGCCGTGGCGAAGGCCCAGGCGGCGCTCGTTTCCGGGGAGCGGCCCGACCTTCTCCGCTTCTCCCAGCTCCGCGCGGATAACCCGCTCTTTGTCCACCTCCTCTCCCGGTTCGAGCCGGTCGAGTCCGAAGGCGCTCCCCGCGCTGAGATCGGACCCGACGGGTTCGAGGCCTACATGAAGCGCCTGAAGCCGAAGCTCGTGCGCGAGCAGCGCCGCCGCATGCGCATGCTCGAGGCCGACGGCGAGGTCGGCTTCGCGGTCTCCGACGACGCGGAGACGGCCAGCGACTGGCTCGCCAAGGCGATCGACATGAAGCGGGCCTGGCTCACCGCGACCGGGAAGGTCAGCACGGCCTATGTCGACGAGCGCACCAACACGCTTTTCCGGGACCTCGCGCGCCAGCTCGGCGACGCGACCGGCCAGGTGCGGCTCGTTGTTGCGCATCTCACCGTCGGCGGCGAGCCGATCGCCTACGAGGTCGGCCTGGTCGAGGCCGGCAAGTTCTTCCTCTACATGAGCTCCTACAGCGACAGGTTCGCCAGGCACGGCGCCGGCAACGTCCTCGCGCAGCTCGTCATCGAATGGTGCGCCGGCCACGGCATCCAGGTCTACGACATGATGTCGCCGCGCTCGCAGCACAAATCGGACTGGAAGACGTCCGAGGTGGAGGTCCACGAATATGCCGTCCCGCTCAGCCGGCGCGGCGAGTTCTATCTCGGCTTCGTGGTCCGCCGGCTCCGGCCCGGCCTGAAGCGGGCCTTCTATGCGCTGCCGAAGCCGGTGCGCTCGCGGATCGCGAAGGCCGCCCTGCGCATCTGACGCAGGCCGCGCCTAGAGCACGCCGAGCTTCTTCTGCAGGGCGGAGGACGAGGTCGTGTACTGGAACACGATCCGCTCGCCCGGACTGACGATGCGCTTCGCGGCCTGAGCCATCAGGGCGGCCTCGTGGAAGCCCGAAAGGATCAGCTTCAGCTTCCCGGGATACCAGTTGATGTCCCCGATCGCGAAGATGCCGGGCTCGGAGGTCTGGAACTTCTCCGTGTCGACGGCGATCAGGTTCTCGTGCAGATCGAGCCCCCATTCCGCCACCGGCCCGAGCTTCATCGTCAGCCCGAAGAAGGGCAGCATGCGCGTGCAGGGGATTTCGCGCTCTCCCTCCGGCGTCTTCAGGATCGCCGCCTCGAGCTGCCCTCCCTCGCCCTTCACGGCCGCAACCTGCCCCTGCTCGAACGCGATCTCCCCGGCATCGCGGAGCGCGAACATCTTCTTCACCGAATCCGGGGAGGCGCGGAACTCGGGACGCCGGTGCACCAGCGTCAGGCTGCGCGCCAGCGGCTGCAGGTTCAGCGTCCAGTCGAGCGCGGAATCGCCGCCGCCGACGATCAGGAGGTCCTCGCCGCGGAAATCCTCCATCCGGCGGACGGAATAGACGACGCTCTTGCCTTCGTAGGCCTCGATGCCGGGGATCGGCGGCCGCTTCGGCTGGAAGGAGCCGCCGCCCGCCGCGATCACCACCACCTTGCAGCGGAAGGTCGTGCCGCCGTCGGTGCGCAGCCGGAAGCCCTCCTCCGTCCGCTCGAGTTCCGTCACCATCTCGCCGAAATGGAATTCCGGCCCGAACGGGCGGATCTGCTCCATCAGCTTGTCGACGAGCGTCTGCGCCGAGATCTCGGGCCAGGCCGGGATGTCGTAGATCGGCTTCTCGGGATAGAGTTCGGTGCACTGGCCGCCCGGGCGGTCCAGGATGTCCACCAGGTGGCACTTGAGGTCGAGGAGGCCGAGTTCGAAGACGGCGAAGAGCCCGCAGGGCCCCGCACCAATGATGACGACGTCGGTCTCGACCAGGTTCGTAAGCATGAGAGCTCCAGGGATCGGTGCGGCCGGCCGCTCAGGCCTGCCGCTCGGGAACGCGGACGACAAGTCCGTCAAGCGCGTCCGTGACGCGGATCTGGCACGAGAGCCGGGAGCCGGGCCGGACGTCATAGGCGAAATCCAGCATGTCCTCCTCCATGGGCTGGGGCTCCCCGGTCGCCTCGCGCCACGCCTCGTCGACATAGACGTGGCAGGTTGCGCACGCGCAGGCTCCGCCGCATTCGGCCTCTATGCCGGGCACGCCGTTCCTGATCGCCGCCTCCATCACGGTCGAAGCGCTATCCGCCGTAACGTCGTAGCGCGTGCCGTCGACGGTGATGAAGGTAATCTTTGCCATTTAATGGGCGCCCCTTGGAAAGCCGGTCGGGGTTTAGAGCCCACCATTCCGGTGTCAAGCTTCCGGAGCGCCGCTGCCCTGCGCCGCGGCTGCGAGAATCCGCCGCGCTTCGGCGATCGCCTCGTCGGCGCGGGCGGGAAGCCCGGCGCTCGCCCCGCGCCGCGCGCCCATCGCGTCCGCCGCGGCC
>NZ_SPKJ01000106.1 GCF_009866965.1 Propylenella binzhouense
CGCAGCCGACCGGCGCGGAGGCTGACGCGAGCAGCGGCGCGGTCGCCACCGCCGGGGCGCAGCCCGCAATCGCCTCCCCCGCCGCCGCCCGCAGGGCGCTCCTCGCCGCCGAGCGCTACTTCGCGGCGGCCGAGCCGTCGGCGCCCGCCCTCGTCCTCGTCCACCAGGCGCGCATGCTGATCGGCAAGCCCCTCGTCACGGCGCTGCAGGAGCTTCTACCCCGCTCCGCCGAGCAGGCGACGATCCGCCTCGACGGGGATCTGCGCTTCGAGATCGACCTCGCCCGCATGCGCGACATCACCGACCATGCGGCGGGCGAGCCGGGCGCGGCCTGGGGCGGCGAGGCCGGGCCCGACGCGGCGGACGCGGAGCCCGGCCTCTCCGCCGCCACGCGGGCAGAGGCGCACGCCTTGATGGCGGGAGTCGAGAGCTATTTCCGTCGGGCGGAGCCCTCCAGCCCGATCCCGATGCTGCTCAGAAAGGCACAATCCTACGGCGACCTCGACTTCCTCTCAATTGTAAAGGATCTCGTCCGTGGCAACTGACGAAGCATTCCGGCCGGCCAATTCGGCGCCGGGAGCCGCAGTTTGACAAAGCCCCGGCGGTCTGTCTTGATGGATACTGGGTGAGGGAGCGCGCAATGTCCTCCGATAGCGGCCAAAAATTCATAAAGCGAAATCGCCCGCCGCGCGTGCAGATTTCGTATGAAGACCCCTACGACGCGAACAAGATGGTCGAACTCCCGTTCGTCATGGGGGTTCTCGCCGATCTCTCCGGCAATGCCTCGCAAGTCGCCAAGCCGCCGATGGCGGAGCGCAAGTTCGCCAGCGTCGATATGGATAATTTCGACGATTACATGGAGAGTGTCGAACCCGGCATCGCCTTCCGCGCCGCCAACCGGCTCGGGGACGGCGGCGAGCAGATGGGCGTCAGCCTGACGTTCCGGAAGATGGACGATTTCAGTCCGGCGGCCGTCGCGCGCCAGGTGCCGGCGCTGCGCGCTCTGCTGGAGGCGCGCGAACAGCTCGCGAACCTCCAGAGATACATGGACGGGAAAGCGGCGGCCGAGGATCAGCTGCGGCGGCTCCTCGCGAGCCCCGACCTGATGAAGGCGCTGCAGGACAGGCGCGAAGCCTCCCTCGCCTCCGACAGTGCGCCGGCCGCGGCGGCCGGCGAGGAACACGGGACCTGAGCGGTGCGCCGTCCGGCGCGTCCGGACGGCAGCGCCCGGTCCGGCTCTGGGGGACGTCATGGCGGTTGAAGCACAGCAGGAACAGTTGGGTCAGGCCCCGGCTGCCGTACAGGAAGTCGACGAGTTCTCCTCCCTCCTGAAGCAGAGTTTCAAGCCGCGCAGCGAACGTGCCGCGACGGAAGTGGAAAACGCCGTCACGACGCTGGTGAGGCAGGCGCTCGCCGATACGACGCTCATCAAGGAGGACGTCCTCGACACGATCGACGAGATGATCGCCCGCCTCGACGAGAAGCTCTCGGTGCAGATGAACGAGATCCTGCACCACCCGGAATTCCAGAAGATCGAGAGCGCCTGGCGCGGCCTGCACTACCTCGTCTACAATTCCGAGACGGACACGAGCCTCAAGCTGCGCGTGATGAATGTCTCCAAGATGGAGCTTTATCGCGACCTCCGGCAGTATCCGGACGCGAAGTGGGACCAGAGCCCGCTGTTCAAGAAGCTCTACGAGGCGGAGTTCGGCCAGCTCGGCGGCGAGCCCTTCGGCTGCCTGATCGGCGATTATTATTTCGACCATTCGGCTCCCGACGTCCGGCTCCTCAGGGATCTCGGCAAGGTGGCCGCCGCGGCCCACTGCCCTTTCATCGCCGGCGCGGCGCCGGGCCTGATGGGCATGGACAGCTGGACCGAGCTGATGAACCCGCGGGATCTCGGCAAGATCTTCGACACGCCCGACTACGCCGCCTGGAAGTCGCTGCGCGATTCGGAGAACTCCCGCTACGTCGGCCTCTGCATGCCGCGCGTGCTCGCGCGCGAGCCCTACGGGGCGAAGTCCCTGCCGGTCGAGGAATTCGCCTTCGAGGAGGCGACCGACGGCCATACCGGCGAGAAGTACGCCTGGATGAACGCCAGCTACGCGATGGCGGCGAACATCAACCGCGCCTTCAAGGAATATGGCTGGACCGTCCGGATCCGCGGCGTCCAGTCGGGCGGCGAGGTCATCAACCTGCCGACCCACACCTTCCCGACCGACGACGGAAGCATCGATCTGAAATGCCCGACCGAAATCGCCATCACGGATCGGCGCGAGGCGGAGCTTTCGAAATCGGGGCTGCTGCCCCTCATCCATCGCAAGAACACCGACAAGGCGGCCTTCATCGGCGCTCAGTCGCTCTATCGCCCCAAGAAGTATGACAAGGAGGAGGCCACCGCCTCCGACAACCTGTCCTCCCGCCTGCCCTACATGTTCGCGGTCTCCCGCTTCAGCCACTTCCTGAAATGCATGGTCCGGGACCAGATCGGGGAGACCAAGGAGCGCGCCGAGCTCGAGCGCTGGCTGCAGTCCTGGATCAACCATTATGTCGATCCGGACCCGCAGAATTCCGACACCCTGACCAAGGCCCGAAAGCCGCTCGCCGACGCGCGGGTGGATGTCTTCGCGGACGAGGAGAACCCGGGATATTACGGGGCGCGCTTCTATCTGCGGCCCCATTTCCAGCTCGAAGGCATGGATATCGGGATGAGCCTCGTTTCGAGATTGCCCGCGAAGGCGAGCTAGGCTGCCTCGTCCCGGCCTGCGCCGAGAACCGAAGCGAAATTGTCCATCCACGTAAGGGGGGTGCGGAATGGCTGTGGACATGTTCATCAAGATCGGCTCGCTCAAGGGGGAGTCGCAGGACAAGGAATACAGCGGGTGGATCGACGTCCTGTCCTGGTCCTGGGGCCTGGCGCAGAGCGGCAGCGCTCACATGGGCGGCGGCCAGGGGGCCGGGAAGGTCCACGTTCAGGACTTCTCGTTCACCAAGCACATCGACATCGTCTCGCCGAAGCTCTGGGGTAAGGCCGCCACCGGCGAGCATTACGACAAGGTCGAATTCAAGGCCCGCAAGGCCGGCGGCAGTCCGTTCGTCTATCTCGAGATCACGCTCGAGGACGTGATCGTCACCAGCGTCAGCACCGGCGGCAGCGGCGGCGAGGACATGAACACGGAGAACGTGACGCTGAACTTCAAGGTCTTCGAGATCAAGTACAACCAGCAGGACGAGAAGGGCGGCCACAAGGCCGACGACAAGTTCAAGTTCGACATCTCGAAGAACTCGAAGATGTGAATTCGTTCCGGACGCGGCTTCCGCCGGCGCATCTCGAGCGCCGGCGGAGATGCCGGTCCGGATGACCGGTCGCGTCGCGTTCCAGAGTTGCGATCCCGATGCAGGCGAGCAGGCCGAGTTTTCAGCTTCCTCTGATGTACGCTTTCCGGGACGCGTTCGAGGCCGGCGACGCCGGAAAGCGGCTCGACGAGCGGGTGGGCGGCGAGCGCGTGATCCCCGGCCGGGGAACGCTGAAGCGCAGCTTCGACGAGGCTGCCCTGAAGCGGAATCTGGTCCTCGACCTGCTCGCCCTCATGAACACGATCGACCTCGATTCGGCCCTCGACCTGACCGGGCTCGATTTCGTGCGCCGCTCGATCCTGAATTTCGGCCTGCGCGACATCGCGCACCTCACCAGCGAAGAGCGGGGCGTCGACGAGATCGCCGAGACGCTCTCGCAGGCCCTGCTCCTGCACGAGCCCCGGCTCGACAGGGCGTCCCTTCATGTCGAGCGGCAGGCGAGCTTCGACGAGGTCAACCAGCGCATACGCTTCAACGTCTCGGCCGAGATGTCCTGCAAGCCGCTCGACATACCGATCGAGTTCGTCGCCGAAATCGACGTCGGGTCGGGCAAGGTGCAGCTCACGCGGCTGCCGGTCCCGGCATGAACCGGGAATTCCTCGAGGCCTATAATCGCGAGCTCAAGATCCTCTACGAGCGTGCCCGCGAGTTCGCCGACGAGTTCCCCGGCGTCGCGGAGCGGCTCGGCGGCCTGATCGAGGGGAATTTCGACCCGGGCCTGGCGGGCCTGCTCGAGGGCGCCGCCTTCATGGCGGCGCGCGTCCAGCTCAAGCTCAGAAGCGAGTTCTCCGAGTTCACGTCGGCCCTGCTGGAGCTCCTGCTCCCCTCCTATCTCGCACCGGTTCCTTCGGTGGCGCTCGTCCAGGCCGTTCCGGCCTACGAAGACGCCAACCTCGCGGCCGGAGCGCGGTTTCCGACGGGTTCCTACATCGACGCCGTCTATGTCGAGCGCGACCGGCGGATCACCTGCCGCTATCGCCTCGCCTCCGAGCTCGCGCTCTGGCCGCTGCGCCTCGAAGCGGCGCAGTACCATGCCTCGCCGGCCCCGCTGCAGGCGCTCGGTCTGGAGGTTGCGGCGGGCACCGCCGCCGGGCTCACCCTCTCCTTCCGCCGGCGCACCACGGACCCGGGGACGGACAGGGAGGGCGTGCCGCCGCCCGGGGCGCCGGTTGGCGCGCTGGGGATCGAGACGCTCCCGGTGCACCTCGTCGGCACGATGGCCGATGCCGTCGCGCTCTACGAGGCGCTCTTCGCCAGCTGCAGGCGCATCACGCTGCGCTACCTCGATTCCTTCGGCGACCCGAAGTTCCGCTCGCTGCCGCTCGATGCATTGGAGCAGATCGGGTTCGGCGAGGGCGAGCGGTTGTTCGGGGAGGACGTGCGGGTCTTCTCCGGCTTCGAGCTCCTGCGCGAGTTCGCCGCCTTTCCGCAGAAGTTTCTCGGATTTCGCCTGAACAGGCTTCGGGCCGCCCTCGCCGGGATCGAGAGCCCGGCCTTCGATCTCATCTTCGAATTCGACAGCGCCGCGGGGCGCCTCGCATCGGTCGTGAACCCGTCGATGTTCGCTCTCTATGCCTGCCCGGCGGCCAACATCTTCCAGATGAACTGCAGCCGGATCCCGGTGAGCCGGGGCGAGCACGAGCATCAAATCGTCCCGGATCGCAGCCGCTGGCTGGACTTCGAGGCGCATCGCGTCGTCGATGTCTTCGCGCATTATCCGGGCAGGACCGAGAAGGTGCGCGTCTTTCCGCTCTACAGCCTCCCCTCGGGCGGGGTCCGGCTGCCGGACGCCCTCTTCTATTCGCTTCGCCGGATGCCGCGGCGGCAGACGTCGAGAGAACGGCGCTACGGCCAGCAGAGCAGCTATACCGGGACGGAGCTCTTTCTCTCGCTGTACGAACCGGCCGGGATCGACGACGAGGCGCGCGTGCGGGAGCTCAGCATCCGCGTCTGGGCGTCGAACCGGCACCTGACCGAGCATCTGCCGGTTGGCGAAGCCGGCGCCGATTTCAACCTCGTCGATAATACCTCGATCAAAATGCGGTGCTTGGCCGGGCCGACGCCCCCCCGGGAATCGATCGTCCATTTCGAGCGCAGGCACCGCGAATCCGCGAGCGCTGGCAGCGTCATGTGGCGGCTGATCAACCTTCTGTCCCTCAGCCATTTCGGGCTGACGGACCGTGGCGCCGAGACCGGGGCCGGCGGACTGCGCGAGCTGCTCGGCCTCTTCTCCGATCTCAGCGAAAGCGTCTCGGAAAGGCGGCTGCGCGGCATCCGCGGCATCAGGACCCGGCCGATCGTCCGGCGCCTTCGCCAGCCGAGCGGCTTCAATGCCGCCAGGGGGATGGAGGTCACCGTCACGTTCGACGAGCGGGCGTTCGAAGGCACCGGCATCTTTCTGCTCGGAGCGGTCCTCGACCGCTTTTTCGCCGAATACGCCTCGCTGAACAGCTTCACCGAGACGGTGGTGGAATCGGTGCAGCGCGGGATCGTGAAGCGGTGGCCGCCGCGCTCGGGATCGGGCAGGCTGCTGTGAGCCTCCGCCGAGAGCTGCGCGCGCAGCCCCACCTCTTCGACGTCCTGAAGGTGCTGAGGGAGCTCGAGCGCTCCTCGCCGCACAAGCCGCGCATCGGCGAGAGCAGCGTGCTTGCCGAGGAGATCGTCGATCTCGGGCAGGATCCCTTCCTCGCTTTTCCGGGCTCGAACATCTCGGGCTATTCGGAGCCGGAAAGCAGGCGTCCGCGCCTCGACGCGCGCTTTCTCGGCTATTTCGGGCCGCAGGGGGCGCTGCCGCTCTCGACGACGCTCGAGGCCTATACCTGGGCGAACCAGCGCGACCCGTCCTTTGCGCGCTTCGTCAACATCTTCGCGAACCGCTTCCTGCAGCTCTTCTTCCGGGCCTGGGCGGACGCCCGTCCGATCGCCCAGCACGACAGGCCATCCGAGGACCGGTTCCTCCGCTATGTCGGCGCCTTCGCCGGGCTGGGATCCGATCTGTGGCTCGGCCGCGACGGTCTCGACGATATCGCCAAGGTGTCGTTCGCCGGGCTTGTCGGGCCGCAGGTGAAGAGCGCCTCGCGCCTTAGCCAGCTGATCCGCGGCGTCTTCGGCGTCGAGGTTGCGATCGAGGAGCGGATCGGCGCATGGCTGGTCTTCGAGCCGGAAGATCGGATGGTGCTCGGCGCGAGGGGCGCCTCGCTCGGGCAGGATACCTTTCTGGGCGCCCGCTCCTACAGCATCAACGAGAAGATAAGGATCGCGATCAAGACCTCGGGGCTTGCGCAATATCGCGACTTTCTTCCGACCGGCGCCCTTTCCGGGAAGCTCGTCGATCTCGTCTTCTTCTATCTTGGCTATCGCTTTGAATTCGACATAGAATTGGCGCTGCCCGCTCGGGACGCTCCGCCGGTGCGATTGGGGAAGTCGGGGGAACTCGGCTGGACGTCTTGGATCGCGCCGAAGAGCGTCGGTCCCGGCGACGAGACCTGTCTCAGCGACGCCCGCTTCGATCCGATGCAGCGCAGGGACGATGCTTCGGCGCCTCGGACGGCGGGACAGAAGCGGGAAACGGGGGAAGCGTCGTGGTCGACATCAGCCTCGAGACGGTAACAGGCAAGCTGAACCGGGTCGGCTACGACGCCTTCATGCGGTCGCTCCGCCAGGCGAAGAACGCCGGCAACCGCAATGTCGAGCTCGCCCACTGGTTCATGCACATCCTGCCGAACGATCGCTCGGACCTCTCGCTCACCCTCGATCATTACGGCATCGACCGGGCCACGGTCCTCAAGGACGTCACCGAGACGGTGAACGGCTTCCGGAAGAACGAGACGGAGATGCCCGGCATCTCCAACCAGATCACCGACGTGCTCGACCGCGGATGGCACTACGCGACGCTCTGCTTCGGCGAGACGCAGATCCGGACCGGCCACATGCTGGTCGCGGCCCAGAAGTCGATCGAACTCAGGCGTGCCCTGACCCAGCTGTCGCGGCGTCTCGGGGAGATCGACGTCGACCGGCTGATCGCCGAGGCCGGCAGGATCTGGTCGCAGTCCGACGAGGAGAGCCTCCGGCCGATGGACGGTTCGGGCCTCGCGGCCCGCGGCTCCGCGGGTGGCGAAGCCGAGGCCCAGTCGGCGCGCGGCAACACGGCGCTCGACCGCTTCTCGATCGACATGACCGCCAACGCCGCATCCGGGAAGATGGACCCGATCGTCGGCCGCGACGAGGAGATCAGGCAGGTCGTCGACGTGCTGATGCGCCGGCGCCAGAACAATCCGATCCTCACCGGCGAGGCGGGCGTCGGCAAGACCGCCGTGGTCGAGGGCTTCGCCCAGCGCCTCGCCTCGGGCGACGTGCCGCCCCAGCTGAAGGGCGTCCGCCTCTGCGCCCTCGATATCGGGCTCATGCAGGCCGGTGCCTCCATGAAGGGCGAGTTCGAGCAGCGCCTGCGCTCCGTCATCGACGAGGTTCAGGCTTCGCCGACGCCGATCATCCTCTTCATCGACGAGGCGCATACCCTGATCGGCGCCGGCGGCACACAGGGGACGGGCGATGCCGCGAACCTCCTGAAGCCGGCGCTCGCGCGCGGCACGCTGCGCACGATCGGCGCCACCACCTGGGCGGAATACCGCCAGTATTTCGAGAAGGACCCCGCCCTCACCCGCCGCTTCCAGCCGGTCAACGTCGACGAGCCCTCGATCGACAAATGCTGCTACATGCTGCGCGGCATTCTCGGCCCGATGGAGAAGCACCACAAGGTCCGCATCTCCGACGCCGCGATCGTGGCGGCGGTCGAGCTCTCGGCGCGCTACATCCCCGCCCGGCAGCTGCCCGACAAGGCGGTGAGCCTGCTCGACACCGCCTGCGCGCGCGTCGCGATCTCCCAGAGCACGACGCCGGCGGCCATGGCCGACCTCCAGGCTGCCATCGAGGCGCGCGCGAAGGAGCTGGCCGCGCAGGAGCGCGAACGCGACATCGGCCGCGCCGACGAGGAACGCATCGCCGAGCTGAAGGCCGAGATCGCTGAGACCGAGGAGCGTCTTGCCGCCCTCGCGGCGGAGTTCGAGAAGGAGCACGCCCTCGTCGACGAGATCAATTCCCTGCGCGAGAAGATCGCGGCCGCGGCGCGGAGCGAGGCGCCTGTCGCGGCCTCCGTCGTCGAGCTGGCGAAGGCTGCCGGCGCGTCGCTGCCGGTTTCGCCCGACCCCGCCGAACCGGATGCAGCCCGCGATCTTCCGGCGGCGGAGGAGCCCGCGCCTGACATCCGCGCCACGCTATCGGAGCGGGTCGGCGCGCTCGAGGCGATCGATCCCGAGACGCGGATGATCTACGCCCATGTCGACGAGCAGGCGGTCGCCTCGGTCGTCTCCGACTGGACCGGCATCCCGGTCGGCCGCATGGTGCGCGACGAGGTCGAGACCGTCCTCCACCTCGCCGAGCTCCTCGCCAAACGCGTGATCGGACAGGACCACGGTCTTTCGATGATCGCGCGCCGCATCGAGACGAACCGGGCGCGGCTCGACAATCCGAACAAGCCGATCGGCGTCTTCATGCTGTGCGGGCCCTCCGGAGTCGGCAAGACCGAGACGGCGCTCGCGCTCGCCGAGGCGCTCTATGGCGGCGAGCAGAACGTCATCACCATCAACATGTCGGAATTCCAGGAGGCGCACACCGTCTCCCTGCTGAAGGGCGCGCCGCCCGGCTATGTCGGCTATGGCGAAGGCGGGCGGCTCACCGAGGCGGTGCGCCGCAAGCCCTACAGCGTCGTGCTCCTCGACGAGGTGGAGAAGGCGCATCCGGACGTCCACGAGCTGTTCTTCCAGGTCTTCGACAAGGGCCAGATGGAGGACGGGACGGGACGGCGGATCGACTTCAAGAACACGCTCATCATCCTGACCTCCAATGTCGGCACCGAAGTCATCATGAAGATGGCGGAGGACGGCCGCACGCGGCCCTCTCCGGACGAGCTCTCGGCGGCGCTCCGGCCGTACCTCACGCAGGTCTTTCCCCCTGCCCTGCTCGGCCGGATCGTGACGATCCCCTATTTCCCGCTTTCGCCCGAGATGCTCGGCGGCATCGTCCGGCTCCAGCTCGACCGCATCGGGCGCCGCATCCGCGAGAACCACGATGCAGCCTTGGTCTACACCGACGCGGTGGTCGACCACATCGTCGCGCAGTGCAACGACCCGGATTCCGGCGGGCGCATGATCGACAACATCGTCACCAACACGCTGCTGCCGGACCTCTCGCGCCAGTTCCTGAACCGCGCGCTTGAGAAGGAGGAGGTCCACCGGGCGGAGGTGGACGTGACGGACGGGAGGTTCGTGTATCAGGTGGGGTGAGCAACCGCCGCTCCCGTGGAGAATATTACGCGAGCAGGCACTCCGGCCCAGACCGGAACGAACAGCGTGGATCGTTGGAATACAGGGTTCATTGCGATGAATACGGGTACGGACCTCGTCTTCAACATCGTCGAGCAGCGGCTGACGGGGCGCATCGATGAGGTGCACATTGAGGCCCAGGCCGTGTCCGGCGGGCGTGCCGGATCTAAGGCGAAGGGCGCGGTCAACCAGGTGCTGGCGAACAACCCATACCTCACGGGCGTCAAGAAGAGCGACAAGACGCCCGGCGGCGCGATCCCCATGCGCAGCTTCGAGCTGCGCACCCACGAGAACCGGAAGAACTGGATCCGCCTCGTGCCGCTAAAGGGCGAAAACCTTGGCGGCAGGGACGGCTTCGCGATCCATGGGCGCGGCCAGCGCGGCAGCGATGGCTGCATCGTTCCCACCGACTTCCATAACGTCCTCTTGATCTACAAGCTCGTGAAGGCGAGGGAGGACGCGAACAAGCCGGCGCCAACTTTGGCCGTCGTCGCCATAGGGGACCTGACGCGCTACGAAAGGCTGATGAACATGGCCTGACGGCCAGGACGGCAGCGACGGGCGGCGCTTTCGTCCGCTGGCCCTGCGAGCGCCTGAACTCACTGCCATCGTCAACGGCCAAAAGCAGAACCGGATCGATGAGCTCTTGCCTTGGAACCATCAGCATTCTCGACCGAAGTCAGCGTGACCAGAACTGTTGAGCAAAAAACGCGGCAATCAAAATCGGGACAATTGCCGATCCAAGACAGTAAACCCAGTATGCCCAACGAGCCCGGCGATCTCCCTCTTTGGAATGCTTTTTCAACACGCTTGCAACCAGGTAATAATTCATGACCCCTCCGAACCATAGGGGTTTCAGGCCAGCAGTTTTTCCATCCTCGCTGGCAAGCTCCCGTGCATAGACGAACGGCCCCCAACTCGTGACGAGGCTGATGGCAACGAGAACTGCTATCCAAGTAGGCATGCATTTCCCCTGCGAACTGAACGATGCTATCTCTGGTAGCGGGGAGACGTAAATTTTCGTTTATGCTACTGCCATTGTCTGCATAACCGGCATGTCTCAGCTCATCGACTTCACCACCTCCGTGATCGCCGCCTTGTAGCGCTCGAACTCCGGCGAGGCGCGGACCACGCGCCGGGTCGATGCGGCCGGGACGGGCGCGCCGCGGCGGCCGTGCATCTTGCGCTCGGCCCATTCCGTCACATAGCCGACGCTCTTGCCGGCGAGGAACGGATTGGCCGCGATCACGTCCTGTCCGAGGAGGCCGAGAAGCGGTGTGTCGGCCGCGGACGAGAGCACGAGATGCGCGCCCTCCATGCCGAGGAAATGGCTGAGATAGAGACGGCCGGCCGTGATCTGGTGGCCGCGCGCCCTGAGATAGGCCTCGCCCTCATGCGCGAGGTTGCGCACCATCTCGCGCGACAGCGTCGGGTCGAGCCGGAGCGCCAGCTGGTCGGGGACGGAGAGGGAGCGGGCGAGATCGGGCCGGTAGGTCCGCATCATCCTGAGCCAGGTCGACTGGATGAACTGGCCGAGACCCGTCGCGCTCGAAAGCGGGTTCTTGGCGTCGTGCCGGCCCCCGCTCTCAACCCGCACGATCTGGTTAACGAGCATCTCGGCGGCGCTGCCGTCGGAAGCGACGGCCGTCTGGAGCGGATCGATCGGCTGGCCGCCTGAATAGAGCTCGAAATGGAGGTGCGGACCGGTCGAAAGCCCGGTCGTGCCGACATAGCCGATCACGTCGCCCGCTTGCACCGCGCCGCCCACGCGCACGTGCGGGTCGAAGCGGTCGAGATGGGCGTAGCGGGTTTCCCGCCCGCCGGAATGGCCGAGGCGGATCACGTTGCCGTAATCGGCGCCCTGCCCTGCGAACGCGACCTTTCCGTCGAAGGCGGCATAGACCGGGGTGCCGGAGGGGGCCGCCCAATCGACCCCCTTGTGGAGCCGGACCGTCTTCAGGAGGGGGTGCTTCCGGGGGCCGAATGTCGAGGTCATGACGCCGTTCACCGGCACGACCATGCCGTTCGTCACGGTCTGCGAGACGACGTCGTTCTCTTCATCCATGCAGGCGAAGTCGGCACCGGGCTTCGGGCGGTAGACGTAGCAGTCGATCCCCCGGCCGGAGCCGTGCACGGCGACATAGAGGACGCGTCCGCCCGTCCCGTCCCGCGGCTCGTCCGAATAGACCAGCAGGAGCCGGTCCGCGTGGTCGGCGAAGCGGCTGAGATCATGGCTCCTGGAGAGGAGCATGATCGCCTCGCCGGTGACGGCGGTCGGAACGTTGTTTCGCGCCGCCGTGCTGTAGATTCCGTCGAGCAGGCGGTACTGCCGGGTCGGTGCGCTCGCCTCCCCTTCCCCGGCAAAATCGAACAGATCCTCCTCGACCCAGGGGTCGGCGCCGCTGGTGAAGGCGCCGTCCGGACCTCTCGCGAGCGTGCCGAGATAGCTTCCGCCGGCATAGACGGAGACCTGCACGAGGGAGAGCGTGGCAGCGTGCGCGGCGGGGCGGCTGCCCCGGACGGCGATCACGTCGCCCGCCTGGAGCGCGTCCTTCCCGAAGAGCGCGGCAAGCAATTCGCCGGCCGCTTTCGCGTCGGCCGCCGCGATCCGGTTCTCGGAAAGAAGGCTGTCCAGCGTCTGCTCGTGATTGACGCGCACGAAGACGTCCTCGGTCGGCTGGAAACGCTCCACCTCGGGGGTCACGAAGGCGATGCTGGTCGTGTTCTCGATGCGGGTGCGCTTGAACGCGGGCAGTTCCGCCTGGCCTTCGGTGATGGTCTCGCCCCAGCCCGCAGCGCCGTCGCCGAGCGCGGCGGCATCGGTCGCGACGTCGGCGGGCGCGTCGGCCCGGAGCGCGGAGGCGCCGGCCGGCTCCTCGGACGGCAGCGGCTCTCCGGCGG
>NZ_SPKJ01000107.1 GCF_009866965.1 Propylenella binzhouense
GCCGCCGCGGCGCACTGGAGCCGCCGCCGGGCACCGCCGCGGCCGACAACCCGCCCGGCTCGCCGCCGGGTTCGGGACCGGTCGGCCCGAACCAGGCGCCCGCCGTCACGCCGCAGCCGACCAGCTTCTTCCTCGACCCCCTGATCTGACCGGCTTCGACGCAAGTGCACCATTTCGCTCACCGGGACGGCGTCCTTCACGCCGAGGCGGTCGCCGTGCCGGCGATCGCGGACGCCGTCGGCACCCCGTTCTACTGCTATTCGACCGCGACCCTCGCCCGCCATTTCAGGGTCTTCGACGAAGCGTTCGCCGGCATCCCGCATCTCGTCTGCTACGCGCTCAAGGCGAATTCGAACCAGGCCGTCATCGCGACGCTCGCCCGGCTCGGCGCCGGCGCCGACGTCGTCTCCGAGGGCGAACTCAGGCGGGCGCTCGCCGCCGGCATCCCCGCCGGCCGGATCGTCTTCTCAGGCGTCGGCAAGACGGACCGCGAGCTCGCCTTCGGGCTCGAGGCGGGCATCCGCTGCTTCAACGTCGAATCCGAGCCCGAGCTCCTGCATCTTTCCCGGATCGCCGCGGCGCAGGGACGGACCGCTCCGGTGAGCCTGCGCATCAACCCCGACGTCGACGCGCTCACCCACGAGAAGATCTCGACCGGCCGCAAGGAGAACAAGTTCGGCATCCCCTTCGCGCGCGCCCGCTCCGTCTATGCCGAGGCCGCCCGCCTGCCGGGAATCCGCATCGTCGGAATCGACATGCATATCGGCAGCCAGATCACCGCGCTCGAGCCCTTCGACAACGCCTTCGCGCTGCTCGGCGAGCTCGTGATCGCGCTGCGCGCCGACGGCCACGCGATCGAGCATGTCGATCTCGGCGGCGGGCTCGGCATCCCCTACCGCGACGACCAGGCCGCGCCGCCGCTGCCGGCGGCCTATGCGGCGATCGTGCGGAAGCACATGAACGCCATCGGCTGCGAGGTCCTGTTCGAGCCGGGTCGCCTGATCGCGGGCAATGCCGGCATCCTCGTCACCCGCGTGATCTACGTGAAGGAGGGACAGGATCGCACGTTCGTCATCGTTGACGCGGCGATGAACGACCTGATCCGGCCGACGCTCTACGATGCCTATCACCGGGTCGGGCCGGTCCGCGAGACCGCGGCCGAGCCGATCACCTGCGACGTCGTCGGCCCGGTCTGCGAGACGGGCGACTTTCTCGCCCGCGCGATCAGGCTGCCCCGGCCCGAGGAGGGCGACCTCCTGGCGATCTATTCGGCGGGCGCCTACGGCGCCGTCCAGGCGGGCACCTACAACACGCGCCCGCTCGTACCCGAGACGCTCGTGAACGGACCGGAATTCGCGCTCGTCCGGCCGCGCCCGACCTACGAAGAATTGATCGGGCTCGACCGCCTCCCGCCCTGGCTCGGCTGAGCGCGGCGCGGACCGCCTTGATCTAGCCACAGCGGAGGTCTGTGCTACCTTTCGACAGAGGGCGCGCCCGACCCCTCGAAAGGAGCGCATGCCGCCTGTGCCGCCAGACCCCGCATCCGCCCGGCTCTCGGAGCTCGAGTTCGCCGTCTCGCGCGCGCGTGCGGCGCTCGCATGGGAAAGGCTGTGGCCGCTCCTCGTGCCGGTCCTGTCGGTCGCGGCGCTCTATGTCGCCCTGTCCTGGCTCGGCCTCTGGCGGCTGACCGGCGACTGGACCCGCATCGCGATCCTCGCCGGGCTCGGCCTCGCCTTCCTGGCGAGCCTCGTTCCGCTGCTGCGCTTTGCGGCGCCGACGCGGGAGGAGGCGCTGCGCCGGGTCGAGACGGTGTCCGGCATGCGCCACCGGCCGGCGAGCGGCCTCGACGACCGGCTTTCGCCGGTCTCCGACGACGGCCCCGCCCGCGTGCTCTGGGAAGCCCATCGGGCCCGGCTGCTCGCCGCCATCACCAATCCGCGCGCCGGGCTGCCGCGGCCGGAGATGGTGCGGCGGGACCCGAATGCGCTCCGCTTCGTGCTGCCGGTCCTCCTGGTGGTCGCGGCCGCGGTCGCCTGGGGCGAGTGGGGCTCGCGGCTGCGCGAGCCGTTCGCCCCCGTGACCGTCGCGGAGGCGGCGCCGCCGGCCCGGATCGATGCCTGGATCGACCCGCCGCCCTATACCCGCCAGCCGCCCGTCTTCCTGTCGCGCCGCGCTGCCGACGATACCGGCCCGGTCCGCGTCCCGGAGGGCAGCAAGCTCACCGTGCGGCTCGTCGCCGCCGGCGAGCCCGAGGTGATCCTGGAGGACGCGAACGGCGCGAACCGGCTCGCCGAGGCGGAAGGCGATCCCGCGCGGCGCGCGGTCCCGGCCTCCGCTCCGTCCGCCGCGCCGGCCGAGGGCGGGCGCATCCGCACCTATGCCGCCGTGCTCGGCACCGACGCCGTCGTCCGCGTCCGGCACGGCAAGGGCGAGACCGCCTACGCCATCGCCGTGATCGACGACCGCCCGCCGACCATCAGGCGGGGCGACATGGCGGAGAACCGGAGCGGCTCCTTCACGCTCGGCTTCAAGGTGCACGATGATTACGGCGTGAAGGACGGCAACGTCACGTTCCGCCGCGCGAGCGGGGTCGAAGGCGCCCATCCGCTGGTGGAGCCGCCGAGCGTGGCGCTCCGGATCGGCCGGGAACAGGACGGCGAGGCGGATGCCCGCGCCGATGTCCGCCTCGAGGACCATCCCTATGCCGGGCTCGACGTGTTGGCCGACGCCCTGGTGCGCGACGGCGCCGGCCAGGAAGGCCGGCCCGCCGACAACGGAGCCATGAAGCTGCCGGCTCGGCCGTTCTACAATCCGCTCGCGCGTGCGCTCGTCGAGCAGCGGCAGATCCTGGCGCTCGACGCGCGCGAGCAGGACCGGGTCGCCGACGCCCTCGACGCCCTCACGCTCGCGCCCGACGTCTTCACCAAGGATTTCGGCACCTATCTCGCGCTCCGCGTCGGCTACGACCGTCTCGTCGCCGCCTCCACGGACGACGAGCTCCGGGGCATGCTCGACTATCTCTGGCAGGTCGCGCTCGCCATCGAGAGCGGCGAGGCCGCCGATGCGCGGCAGCGGCTCGACGCCGCCCGCGACGCCCTCGAGCAGGCGCTCGAGCGTGGCGCCTCGGACGAGGAGATCGCCAGGCTGACGCAGGAGCTCCGGCAGGCGATGCAGGACTTCATGCGCAGCATGGCCGAGGAGATGGCCCGGCGCGGTCTCGACCAGATGCAGTCGCCGATCGATCCCGACACGCCGATGATCTCGCAGCAGGACCTCGACCGCATGCTCGACCGGATCGAGGATCTGGCGAAGCTCGGCGACCGCGAATCCGCGCAGCAGCTCCTCTCCCAGCTCCAGCAGATGCTCGACAACATGCAGATGGCCCAGCAGGGCCAGATGCAGCAGATGTCGCCGGAAGCCATGCAGATGCTCGACGAGCTCTCGAAGATGATGCAGGAGCAGCAGCGCCTGATGGACGAGACGTTCCGCATGGATCAGGGCCGGCAGCCCGGGCATCGGGGCCAACAGCAGCAGCAGGGCCAGGGGCAGCAGCGCCCGATGACGCCGGAGGAGATGGCCGAGCTGATGAAGCAGCTCCAGCAGGGCCAGGCGGACCTCCAGAAGCAGATGCAGGCGCTGCTCGACCGCATGCGGCGGGGGCAGCAGGCCCAGCAGGGTCAGGACGGCCAGGGCATGCAGCCTGGCGAGGGCGAAGGGGAAGGTCAGCGTGCGCTCGGGCGCGCCGGCCGCGCCATGGGAGACGCCGCGCGCCAGCTCGGCCAAGGCAGCACCGGCCCCGCCTATGGCAGCCAGGGCGAGGCGCTCGAGGCGATGCGCCAGGGCATGCAGGGCATGATGCAGCAGATGATGGGCAATAACGGCCAGCCGGGCCAGGAGGGCGGCCCCGGGCAGCAGTTCGGCCGCGGCATGCCGCGCGGCCGGACCGACCCGCTCGGCCGCCCGCAGCGCACCCAGGGCCCGGATTTCGGCGACAGCGTGGAAGTGCCTGACGAGATCGACGTCGAGCGTGCGCGGCGCATCCTGAACGCCATCCGCGAGCGCCTCGGCGAGCGTTTCCGGCCGGGCTTCGAGCTCGACTACCTGGAGCGGCTGCTCGGAACGCAGTGAGGCGGCGGCGGGCGGCCGTTCGAGATCCCGGCGGACGCGTTCAAACCTGCGGCATCTGCCAGGTCGCGGTCGCCATCGCGAGGAGCCTGCCCTCCGCGTCGGTCATGCGCGATTCCATCTGGCTGACGGTGCGGCCCTGGCGCAGGAAGCGGCCCTCGCAGCGGACGCGGCCCGGGCGCGCCGGGCGCATGTACTGCGTCTTCATCTCCAGCGTGATGCCGGCGCCGCCGGTCCGGTGCTTGATGAAATGGCCCATGGAGACGTCGAGCGCGAAGGCGATCACGCCGCCATGGAGGCTTCCCTGCGGATTGAACATGAAGTCCGCGACCTCGATCTCCACCACGCAGCTCTCCTCCGTGTAGGAGATCTCGAGCCCGAACAGGCGGGCGAGGAAGAAGGTCTCGAACTTCTGCTCGTAGCTGGCGAGCGCCCTCTCGAAGGCCGCGCGGGCCGCTTCCTCGTCCATCGGACCTCCCTTTCCGTCTCGGCGCACCCGCGCCTGCCTCAGTCCCTCGGCTGGGCGCGGCGCAGAAGCGGCGCGACCAGGAGCACCGCCGCCGTGATGCCGATGATCCAGAGCGAGGTCGGCCGCTCCAGGAAGATCATGAAGGAGCCGCGCGAGATGGTGAGCGTCTGGCGGAGCGCCTCCTCGGCGAGCTTGCCGAGGACGAGCGCGAGGACCAGCGCCGCCGGCGAGAAGCCGAACATCTTCATGAAGAAGCCGAAGATCCCGGCGACGAACATCAGCCAGGTCTCCACGATCGAGCCGTTCACGCTGTAGGTGCCGATCGTGCAGACGAGGATCACCGCGGGCGCGAGGATGCGGTAGGGCGTCTTCACCATCCAGACGAAGAGCGGGATGGCGAAGATGTTGAGCGCAAGCAGCGCGATGTTGCCGAGATACATGCTCGCGATGAGGCCCCAGGCGAATTCCGGGTTCTGCGACATGAGGAGCGGCCCCGGCCTGAGCCCCCAGAGCAGGAAGGCGGCGAGCAGGACCGCGGTGGAGGCCGAGCCGGGAATCCCGAGCGTGAGCAGCGGCACCATCGCGCCGGCGGAGGCCGCATTGTTGGCCGCTTCCGGCCCGACGAGCCCGGCCATCGCCCCTTTGCCGAACCGTTCCGGCTCGCGCGAGACGGACTTCTCGATCGAGTAGGACATCAGCGAGGCGATGGTGGCGCCGGCGCCGGGGATGACCCCGACGACGAAGCCGAGCAGCGAGCCGCGGACGAGCGTCATGCGCGTCTCGATGAAGTCGCGCGCCTCCGGCCAGAAGCGCCGCTCGCGGTGGTAGTCGACGATCGAGCCCGTGCGCGACAAATGGAGCCCCTGCCAGAGCGAGAAATAGAGCTCGCCGAGGCCGAAGAGGCCGATCGCGACGGGGATGAAGTCGATGCCGCCGATGAGCTCGGCCGAGCCGAAGGTGAAGCGCTGCTGGCCGGTCTCCAGGTCCACGCCGACCGTGCCGAGCGCGAAGCCGATCAGGGCCGAGATGACGCCGAGCCGCCAGTTTCCGCCCACCATGACGACGAGGAGCAGCATGCCCATCATCGCCAGCAGGAAATATTCCGGCGGGCCGAAATTGCGGGCGAGCAGCGCGAAGAGCGGCGCGAGCAGCGTGATGAGGACGACGCCGACCGTGCCGCCCACGAAGGAGGCGACGGCCTGCATCACGAGCGCCGGCCCGGCGCGGCCCTGGCGGGCGAGCGGATAGCCGTCGAACGTGCTCGCGACCGTCGCCGATTCGCCCGGCGTGTTGAGCAGGATCGAGGTGATCGTCCCGCCATACATGGACGCGTAGTAGATCGCCGCCAGCATGACGACGGCGCCGACCGGATCCATGCCGAAGGTGACGGGCAAAAGGATCGCGAGCCCGGCCGACGGGCCGAAGCCCGGAATGATGCCGACGATCATCCCGATCATGGCCCCGGCGAGCAGGTAGAGCACGTTCATCGGCGTCAGCGCGATCGAAAGGCCCATCCAGAGATTGGCGAAGAGATCCATTCGGGAGCCTCAGACGGGCAAGGGGAGCATGCCCTGCGGAATGCCGGCGTTCAGCCAGAACTCGAAGAGCACGTAGATGCCGATCGGCAGCAGGAAGGCGACGGCGAGATTCTGGAGCACGCGCCCCGGATTGAGCATGAAGAGCGCGGCCAGCATGAAGACGATCATCGCGACGAGCCCGCCGAGGACGTTGAGGAGCGCGACGAAGAGCCCGGAGAGGAGCGCCGTCCTGACCGCGACGCCCCAGAGTCCCCGCTCCTGCGCCTCCGTTCCGCCCGACCGCCACTCGACGGCGAGCGCGTAGAGGCAGGAGGCGATCAGTCCGAGGCCGATGACGCGCGGGAAGAAGCCGGGACCGAGCCGGCCCGTCGAGGACAGGAAGCTCAGCTCGAAGGCGAAATAGGTGTAGCCCAGCGCGAGCGCCAGGATGGCGAGGATGAAGACCCGCTTCATGAAGGCTCCGTCCGGGCATGCGCCCCGCGGCGCCGGGCCGCGGGGCAATGGCGAAGGCCGGTTACTTGATGGCGCCCTGCTCGCGCAGGATCTCGGCGAACCTGTCCTGCGTCGTCTTCAGGAAGGTGCGGAAGTCCTCGCCGTAGCGGATGTTCTCGGTGAGGATCTGCTTCTCGAGATAGTCCTTCCATTCCGGCGTCTCGACGACCTTCTTGATGGTCTCGATCCACCAGTCCTGCGCCTCCTTCGGGACGTCCGGCGGCAGGATGAGCCCGCGCGGCAGCGACACGCCGATCTCGTAGCCGGCCTCCTTCAGCGTCGGCACGTCGCCGAGCGCGGGCGGGGTGGTCTCCCCGCTATAGGCGAGCGGGCGCATGTCCTTCGATTCGATGAGGCCGAGCACCTCGCCCGGATTGGCCATGATGGCGTCGAGCGAATTGGACAGGAGCGCGGTGTTGAGCTCGCCGGCGGCATTGAACGAGACGTAGTCGAAATCGAAGCCGGCCTGCTTCGACAGGATCTTCGGGATGATGAAGTCGACATTCACGGCGCCGATCCCGCCGATCGTGGGCGGCTTCTTCTTCGCCGCCTCGATGAACTGCTGGACCGTCTCGATCTCCGAATCGCCCTTCACGAGCAGCACGAGATCGTCGCTCGCCAGGAGCGCGATCGGCGTGAAGTCGGTCGGCTTCCACGGCGTGTCGGCCTGGAGCGGCGTCGTGACGAAGCTGCCGCTCGTCGACGAGATCTGGTAGGGATCGCCCTTCTTCCCGAAGACATAGCCCCAGCCGACGGCGCCGCTGCCGCCCGCGCGGTTCTCCGCAACGATGTTCTCCGGGTAGAGCTTGTGCTTCTGCAGGATGTCGATCAGCGTGCGGGACATGATGTCGTTGCCGCCGCCGGGCCCGAACGCGATCGTCCATTCGAGCCGCTTGCTCGGATAGTCCTGCGCGTCCGCCGGACCGGCGGAGGCGACGGGCAGCGCCAGCGCCGCGGCGAGCGCCCCGGCGGCCAGCGCGGATTTCAGCATCGATGACACTCGATTCATGGTTCTCCTCCCTTTCCCGGATCCTTCGTGATCCCGACGCAGCCCGGTTCTCCGGGTCCTGCTTGCTTCAGGCGACCGCCGCGCCCGTGGCCTCCTCGTCCTGTCCGCCGAGCGTCGCCTGCCAGCGCCGCCTGCCCCCGAAATGGTGGTCCTCCGCCACGCGCCGCGCGAGATCCGGATCGCCGGAGGCGATCGCCTCCACCATGCGGCGGTGCTCCTCGTTCGATTCGCGCATGGAGGCGACCGGCTGAAGCGAGCGCTGCCGGCAGAGATGCGCCTCCTTCAGCAGCGATTCGTAGATCTGCACGGCGCGCTTGTGCCCCGCGAAGGCGAGCACCGTATCGTGGAAACGGAGGTTGAGCCGGTAGTAGCGCGACGGGTCGGCCGCCGCCACGGCCTCCTCCATCTCGGCGACGAGGCCCCGAAGCGCCTCGATCTGGTCGGTCCGGGCCGACCGGGCCAGGCGCGCGCAGGCGAAGCCGAACACGACGGCGCGCATGTCGTAGAGCTCGGCCGCCTCCTCGACGCCGATCCGCCGGACGAACATGCCCTGATTGGCCACCAGCGTCACGAGCCCCGCGCTTTCCAGCGCACGGGCCGCTTCCCGGATCGGGCCGCGGCTGACGCCGAGCTTGGCCGCGAGCTTCTGCTCGTTGAGCCGCTCGCCGCTCGCCAGCTCGCCGCTCAGGATCATCCGCTCCAGTTCGCAGAGCACGATGCCGGAGAGCGACTGCGACCTGCGCAGCTGGATGGCGTCGGTGACACTCGGGGTGCTGGTCATCGCGCGGATAGTTCCGGGAACCGGTCGTCCTGTCAACAGATCGCTAACTGTTGACAGCGGGCGCGCGGGCGACCAAGGTCCCCGGAAAAAGCCCAGGGAGAGACACGATGCCCTTCGAGCCGGCCTCCGCCGCGCTGTCCCGCTTCACCGTGCTCGACCTCACGCGCGTCCGATCCGGCCCGACCTGCGTCCGTCAGCTCGCCGACTGGGGCGCGAACGTCGTCAAGATCGAGATGCCGGCGGCGATGCAGGGCAGCGACACGATGGGCGGGGCGCGCCACGGCCCGGACTTCCAGAACCTGCACCGGAACAAGCGGAGTCTCTCGCTCGACCTGAAGGCGCCCGCCGGGCGCGATGTCCTGATCCGCCTGGCCGGGAAGGCCGACGTGATCGTCGAGAACTTCCGGCCGGACGTGAAGGGCCGGCTCGGCATCGATTACGAGACGCTTTCGGCGGTCAATCCCGGGCTCGTCTATGCGAGCATATCGGGCTTCGGCCAGGACGGTCCCTATGCCGGGCGGCCCGGATTCGACCAGATCGCGCAGGGCATGGGCGGGCTGATGTCGATCACCGGCAAGCCGGGCGAGGGCCCGATGCGGGTCGGCATCCCGATCGCCGACCTCACGTCGGGACTCTACACCGCCTTCGGCATCCTCGCCGCGCTGCTCGAGCGCGAACAATCCGGCCGCGGCCAGTGGGTCACGTGCTCGCTGCTCCAGGCGCAGATCGCGATGCTCGACTTCCAGGCCACGCGCTGGCTCATGGAGGGCGAGGTTCCGAAGCAGGCCGGCAACAACCATCCGACCTCGATCCCGACGGGCGTCTTCTCCACCGCGGACGGCCATATCAACCTCGCCGTCACGGGCCACACGATGTGGGTGCGATTCTGCAAGGCGCTCGGCGCCGAGGAGATGCTCGCCGATCCTCATTACGAGACCGCCGACAAGCGCTCCGCGAACCGCGACAGGCTCAATGCGGAGATCGACCGCCAGCTCTCCGGCCGGACGAGCGCGGAGTGGATCGACCTCTTCACCGAGGCGGGCGTGCCCTGCGGGCCGATCTATTCGATCGACCAGGTATTCGCGGATCCGCAGGTCCGCCATCTCGGCATCGCGCAGTCGGTCGCGTCGCCCGCGCTCGGCCGCGAGATCACGCTGGTCGGCCAGCCGATCGGGCTCAGCCGCACCGGGACGACGATCGCCGTGCCGCCCCCCGAGATCGGCGAGCAGACGGACGAGATCCTCGGCGAATTCGGCTTCGGGGCCGACGAGATCAGGGCATTGCACGCCGACGGCGTCGTCTGAGATGCTCCGCACGCCCGATCGCGGCCGGCCGGGCGGAAAAGACAGGGAACAAGGGCCATGACAAGCACCGATACGGACCAGGGCGCCCCGGCGGCCACCACCGAAGACCTCCTCTACGAGGTGAAGGACGGCATCGCGAAGGTGACCTTCAACCGGCCGCAGGCGCGCAACGCCATGACCTTCGCCATGTACGAGCGGCTGAAGGCGATCTGTGCGGACGCGAACGACGACCATACGATCAAGGCGATCGTCATCACCGGCGCCGGCGAGGACGCCTTCGCGGCCGGCACCGACATTTCGCAGTTCCGCGCCTTCAAGACGGCCGACGACGCGCTCGCCTACGAATCGCGGATCAACGGCGTGCTGGCCGAGCTCGAGGGCTGCCGCGTGCCGACGATCGCGGCGATCTCCGGCGCCTGCACGGGCGGCGGCGCGGGCATCGCCTCCTCCTGCGATCTCCGGATCGCCGCCAGGAACGCGCGCTTCGGGTTCCCGATCGCGCGCACGCTCGGCAACTGCCTCTCGATGGCGAACTATGCCCGGCTCTATTCCCTGATCGGCCCGGCGCGGACCAAGGAGATCATCTTCACGGCGCGGCTCGTCGGCGCGGAGGAGGCGAGGAGCATCGGCCTCGTCTCCGAGGTGCTCGACGACCATGCGGCGCTCATGGCGCGCGCGCAGGAGCTCGCCGAGACGGTGGCCCGGCACGCCCCGCTCACGCTGCAGGCGACGAAGCAGGCGCTGCTGCGGCTCCGGAGCCAGATGGCGGCCGTGGAAGGGCACGACCTCATCGTCATGTGCTATACGAGCGAGGATTTCCGCGAAGGCATGGACGCCTTCCTCAACAAGCGGAAGCCCGCCTGGAAAGGCCGCTGAGTCTACGTTCGGGCCGCAGGCACAGGCCCCGAACAGTTCCGAGCGTCCGCGCGCGGAACAACTCCGCTTGATTTGATTGTGGTCCGGATCGATCGCGGCTAGACTGGGATTTTCGTTGAATGCGAGAGGCGGGATGGCCCTCCCGGGAGAAACCATGCCGGTTTTTCATCTGCTTCTCGTCAAGCCGACGCATTACGACGACGAAGGCTATCCGCTCCAATGGCGATATTCGACGATACCGTCGAATGCTCTCGCCTGCCTGAACGGGATCGCGGAGGATTGCAGACGGCGCGGCGTGCTGGGCGATGTCGACATCCGAATTCTGCCGATCGACGAAACCAACCGCCGGGTCCGGACCGCCGCTCTCATCCGGACGATCCGGAAGAGCGGCGGACGCGGCATGCTCGGCCTCGTCGGTGTCCAGTCCAACCAGTTCGATCGCGCGGTGGATATCGCGCGTCCGTTCCTGGCGGCCGGGATACCGGTCTGCATGGGCGGGTTCCACGTGGCCGGCTCGCTCGAGATGCTGGACGCGATTCCGCCCGAGATCGCGGCGGCGCGCGACATGGGCATCAGCTTCTTCGTGGGCGAAGCGGAGGGCGGACGGCTCGACGAGGTGCTGCGCGACGCCTGGGCCGGCAAGCTTAAGCCCTTCTATGACTACCGCGACCGGATGCCGGACCTGCAGGGCGCTCCCGTTCCCGTGCTCGGCCGCGAGCAGGTGAACCGGACCTTCGGCAATTATTCGAGCTTCGACATCGGCCGCGGCTGCCCGTTCCTGTGCTCGTTCTGCACGATCATCAACGTGCAGGGCCGCGTCAGCCGGTTCCGATCCGCCGACGACCTCGAGGCGATCGTCCGCGCCAACCGCGCGATCGGCGTCGACCGCTTCTTCGTGTCCGACGACAACCTCGCGCGCAACCGGAACTGGGAGCCGTGCTTCGACCGGCTGATCGAACTCGCCGAGCGCGAGGGACTGAAGGTCCGGCTGCAGATCCAGGTCGACACCCGCTGCCACAAGATTCCGGGCTTCATCGAGAAGGCCGCCAGGGCCGGCGTCGACCAGGTGTTCGTCGGGATGGAGAACATCAATCCCGACAACCTGGCCGCCGTCCGCAAGACCCAGAACCGGATCGCCGAATTCCGCGAGATGTTCCTGACGTGGAAGAAACATGCCGTGCTGATCACGGCCGGCTACATCCTCGGGTTTCCGAACGACACCCGCGAGTCCATCCTGCACGACATCGAGATCATCAAGCGCGAGCTGCCGATCGACCTGATCTATTTCACCAACCTGACGCCGCTGCCGGGCAGCGAGGATCACCAGAGGATGGTGCGCGCGGGCGAGTGGATGGACGGCGATCTCAACAAATACGACCTCAACCACCGCGTCACGCACCATCCGCGCATGTCGGACGCGGAGTGGGACGAGGTCTATGCGGAGGCCTGGCACCGCTTCTATTCGTGGGAGCACATGGAGACGATCCTGAAGCGCATGCGGGCGCTGCGGTCGAACAAGAAGCTCACGACGCTGAACCGTCTCCTGTGGTTCCGGGACTTCCACCGACTGTACGGCTGCCATCCGCTCGAAGGCGGCTATCTCCGCATCAAGACGCGCCGGGACCGCCGCCACGGACTGCCGCTCGAGAGCCCGCTCGTGTTCTACCCGCGCTTCCTGCTGGGCGAAGCGCGGAACCTGTCTTTGATGGCCGCCGACTATCTGCGCGCGCGGCGCATTCTCCGGCGGGTCTGGCGCGATCCCCGCCGGTTCGAGTACCGGGACGTCGCGATCACGCCGCCCGGAGCCGACGAGCAGAGCCTCGGACTCTATTCCGAGACCCGCGCCGCGGCGCCACGGCGCGCGCGGCACGCGGCGCCGGCCGCGCCCGTGCTCCAGCCGCAGCCGG
>NZ_SPKJ01000108.1 GCF_009866965.1 Propylenella binzhouense
GCCTCATCGATCTCTTCCCACCAGCCGAATGCGCCAACTACTTCAAAGCGGCAGGGTATGATGCAACCTGATCGGATTCCGCTCTAGATGGTCCGCCGGAGCGACGGAGATCGGACGTGGACGCCCAGCTTCTTGAGGAGGTCCGACGGATCGTCGCCGAGGCCATCGAGTCCGGCGAGGTCCTCCAGGTCGGCCCGGCGGCGAAACGGATCGCCTCGGCGCATGCGGATGCCGACATTTCCGAGACGGCGATCGCCGACCTGCTGATGCATGCCGGCGTGCGCGCCGCGGTGCCGCTCGAGATCGAGTTCCCTTAAGGCGGCCGGTTCAGGTCAGGCCCCGGCCGCCTTCCCGCTGCGGCCGTAGAAGCCGTAGAAATTGAGCTCCGTGAAGCGCGGCCTGGCCGATCGCTCCTCCGCCTTGACCGAGACGGAATCGCCGCGCCGCCGCTTGAAGTGGACGGTGCCCGGGACGAGCAGGTGCTCGACCCCGTTCAGCACGGTGACGCAGCTCAGGTGGAAGTCCTCGTGCGCGATGCCGTTCGCCGGGTCGTTCGGCAGGAACGGGAATTCCTCGTAGATGCGGCGGTGGCAGAAGCTCAGGGCGTCCCAGTAGTTTCCGGACCGGAGATAGGTGAGGTCGAAGAACGGATCCTCCGGGTCGCCCTGGCGCACCAGCATGGAATGCGCCCCGAAGATCAGGTTGTATTCCGGGTGGAGCATGCAGGTTTCGCGGTGTCCGGGCTCGATGACCTGCATCAGGTCCCAGGCCTTGCAGAGCCAGTTGGACGACCACAGGTCGTCGCCGTCGAGAAAGGCGATGAAATCGTGGCGCGCCGCCGCGACGGCATGGAGCCGGTTGGCGCCGGGATCGCCGGCGTCGCATGTCGTGAGGCGGCCGGGAAGGCTTGCCGCCACGGCCTGCGTCTCGGCGTCCGGACGATCCAGCGAAATGACGAACTCGACCGGGACCTCGCTCCGCCTGGCGAGCGCCTCGGCCGAAACCTTCGCGCTCTGGAAGGTCGGCAGGAGAAGCGTTCCCTCCCGATGCGCGGTCACGACGACGCTGATGCCGCCTCCCCCCATCTCAGATGGCCTCCACCGCCCACGAGAAGACGTCGAAATTGTGCAGGTTCCGCAGCTGGTCGCGCTTGCCGGCCTGGGCCTCCAGCAGCGGCTCCGGCGCCTCGAAGGCCGCGCGCAGGCGCGCCACATATTCGGGAACGTCCTCCAGCCCGCGCACCAGCGAGGTCTCGGGAAGCACCTCCGGGACGCCGCCTGCGGCGGAGGCGACGATCGGCACGTCGTGCATCATCGCCATGAGCAGGATGGTCGGAATGCCGTCCCATTCCGAGGTGTAGAGGAACGCGTCGGGGGCCAGCGCCATCACCTCGGAAAGGTCGTCGAAGAGGCCCATCATCCTGACATTCGCGAGCGAGGACAGCCGGAGGTCCAGCCTGTCGAGCACCGGCTCGCCCCAGACGTGGAACGTCGCCTCTGGCATGAGCTGCGCGATGGCGGCCAAAAGGTCGGGGCGCTTCTGGCGGTCGAGCCGCCCGGCCCAGGCGACGACGGGCCCCTCATTCGACGGAGCCGGGCGCGGCGCGCCGAGCTCCCGGAGCCGGAAGTCGAAGGGCGTGCGGAATACCGAGAGCCGGGAGCGCAGGAAGCTGGAATCGCCGAAGCGGGCCCTGAGCGTGTCGCGCAGATAGTAGCTGTCGACGAAGATCTTGTTCAGGAAGGGCAGGCAGTCGAGCGCGTAGCGGGTCGGATAGCCGTCCACGTTCCCGAACACGTCGCGGTCGTCGCAGAACATGAAGGCGAAGAGGCGTGCGCGTTCGGTGAGCCGCCGGCCGTAGATCTGGATCGCGTCCCAGAGCGGGCCGCAGTTCATGTTGACGATGGTGTGCGCGCCCGACCCGAGGGCGCTGTCGAAGGCGAGCTCCCGCCTGACCGTCGCTTCCGCATTGCCGACCAGCGCGTCGAGCGCGACGAACTCGGTGCGCAGATGGTGCCGCGTGAACTGCCGGCTGTCCACGGGCCCGAAGGAAACCACCTTGATCCGCGCCTCGGGATATTTCTGCTCGAGGTAGCGCAGGGTGAACAGGAGGACGCGGTCGACCCCGCCAAAGGTCACGCTGTCGCGGTAGACCAGGATGTCGGCCTCGCCGACCCGTTGCTGCACCGCGGTAAGATACGGATAGAGCGGCGAATCGAACGGCTTCAGAGTGAACAGGCGCGCCTGGTCCACGACCTTGATGCGGGGCTCGATCGCCGCCGCCTTGCGGATCTCCGCCTGCAGCTCGCTGTCGGGGCCGAACGGAAAAAGGCCGCGCTTCCGCCTGAGGATCAGGAAGTCCCGCAGGGTGAGCAGCTCGCCGGAGGACCCGGCCCGCCGGAACGGCCCGACGTTCGGCGCCGGCTGGACCGGCCGGCCGGCGGCCTCTTCGGCGAGGTAGAACTGGAGCGGCGACACGGAGCCCGTCGCATAGCGCATCCGGATCCAGCTCGGGTTCACGAAGCAGTCCGGCGGGCGCCCCTCCCTGAACCCGTGGGAAGCGTAGTGCAGGAAGATCCAGTCCTGCCAGCCGGCGAGGTCCGGGTTCCTGCCGGCGTAGAAGTCGGGATCGAAGAAGGGCGTCGGGACGATCCGCTTCCCGACGCCCTCCCTCAGCCAGTGGCCGAAGGCGGCGTCGGGTCCTTCGAAGGCGATGCCCGCCGCCTCGGCGTAATAGGCCGGATCGAACAGGGGCAGGAGGTCCGGCGTCCGGCCGCCCTCGCCCCAGGCCTCCAGGATGGCAAGGACCACCTCGGCGCGCTCGCCGGTCTCCCCCTGCCCGAACAGCTGGCCGAGAATGCCGGCCAGGAGATGCCGCTCGATCTCGGTGCGAAGGCCGAGCCGCCTGGCGGAGCCATCGAAGGCGCGGGACATCCGCTCGACCACGGCGGCTTCGATCCGGTCGACGGGAGCGTAGCCGAGCAGCCGGCTGACCATTGGAGCGGAGAGGACCGGAGCCCACGCTTCCTCGCCCCGGGAGTCCGGGCCCGCCTCCGTGCCGGCTCGGTCCGCTTCGCCGCTCTCCGCCTCCCGCGCCGAGGCGTAGGCGGGGGAGGGCAGCCGCCCTTCGGGCCGGCCGTGATAGACGTAGTGGAGGAAGATCCAGTTCGACCATGCGCTGAGGTCGGGGTTTGCCGCCACGTAGAATTCGGCGTCGAATGTCCGGGTCGGGACGACCCGTTCGCCGAGCCCCTTCTGCAGCCAATGGCTCAGTGCCGCCCGCTCGTCCTCGAAGTCCTGGCCAGCGAGCTCGGAGTAATAGGCCGCGTCGAATATGTCCGACGGGATCGGCGAACCGCCACCCCTCGCCCAATTCTCGAGGGCCCCGGCGAGCGATTGAATCCTCCGCTCCCCCGGCGGCGCGCTTGCTGCATTGCGAACGACGGCGGCGAAGACATATTCCTGCGCGCCGCCCTCGGGAATTATGCTGTTGCGGAGCTCGTAATAGAACTCGGCGAGCCGTTGGTACTGATCGGACGAATCGACCGCCGCCGGCATGTCGAAACCGATGAGAAATGGAAGTATGGGTGCAGGAATTCGTGTGGCTTCGGCGGATGCGGCGGCTCTATCGTCCCTCGACGCGGACTCTGCCATGAAGTAATCGCCCCTGCCCTCGTCTATATCGAGCATCACCTGAATCCTAAGCGCATGCCGGCCCGGTATTTCCTGCGCCGGAAGCGCTCGAGGACAGGGAAAAGCTCCACCGACGCCTTCGCGAAGACCTTTACACAGGGCCGCGAAGGCAAGCAAGCCGACCTCGTGCGCCTGCCGGAAGCCGGTTGCATTCTCGATCCGCTGCCGCAACCGTGCCGTTCACTGTCGGGCTCGCCGCGGCATCGGACCAAATGCGTCTGCCGGTTCGGGCCAGGTCTGCCGGTTCGGGCCAGGGCCGCCTCGTTCTTCGCACCGCAAAATAAATGGCCTACCGGATTCCACTACGGTGCGCTATGCAGGGCTCTGGAGGTGGTCGTTGGGGTTAGCTCGGGTTCGCGCCGGTCCCCGCGGGCCGGCGGCAGCGCGCCGGCGGTGGTGTGACGGGGGACGTCACGCTCACCATGCTATGTCCGGGATGTCGCGGGGTCCGTCTCCGCATGTCCTCGGGGCATTGCGCCCGGGAAGATCGAAGGTGCTCTCGGACAGCCGTCACCATCCGAAGGACGCTCGATTGGGGGGGCGTGCCCGATGTACAATGTTGGCTCGCGGGTCTCGGGGTCCGTGCGATCCGAGTTCCCATCCGGTTCCCGGATGCGGTCATCGCGTTCAGTGTGGGCGTTCCGAGTAGGGTGACATGAGGCATGCTGATCCTGAGGGCGTGACGAGATGAGCGCGGGACTGGGCGGTCGGCGCGTTCTCGTCGTCGGTGCCGGCGGCTTCATCGGGCGGCACGTGGTGTCCGGACTTGTCGCCGCGCAGGCGAAGGTGACTGCTCTCGACCTGGCCGCGCCGAAGCGCATTCCCAACGGCGTGGTGGAATGGGTCACCGGCAACGTGTCGGACGAGAGCGTCGTCGCCGCCGCATCGGCGGGGCAGGATGCAGTCGTCTATCTGGCCAGCAACAGCCTTCCGGCTTCCGCCAATCACGATCTCGCCGAAGAGATCAACAGCCATGTCCGCGCGACGGTGAAGGCGGCCGAGATCTGCGAGGCGAGCGGCGTCGACCTGTTCCTGTTCGCCTCGTCGGGAGGCACGGTCTACGGCCTCGAGGCGGACGAGCCGCTGGTCGAGGATTCGCCCACGCGGCCCCGCAACGCCTACGGCGTCTCCAAGCTTGCGATCGAGCACTATCTCCGGCTCATCGGCGTGCTCCGCCACATGAAGACGGTGTCGCTCCGCATCGCCAATCCCTATGGCGAGGGCCAGCGCTCGCATCGCAGCCAGGGCGTCGTCGCCGCCGCCATGCAGCACAGCATCGAAGGCACCGCGATGCCGATCTGGGGCGACGGCTCCGTCGTGCGCGACTTCGTCTATGTCGGCGACGTGGCGGAGGCCTTCGTCGCTGCGTGCGGGTACGAGGGCCCCTCGACGGTCATCAATATCGGTTCGGGCGCCGGCGTCACGCTTCTCGACATCATCCGGCTGGTCGAGACCGCGACCGGCCGGCCGATCCGGCTCGACTTCGAGCCGGATCGGCCGATCGACGTGAGGCGCAACGTGCTCGACATCCGCCGCGCGGCGCGGCACCTGAGCTGGACGCCGAAGGTCTCGCTGGAGTCCGGAATCGCGGCAACCGCCGGATGGTGGTTGCGGCGGCTTCCGGCCGACTAGCTTCCCGCCTCCGCGCCGGCGGCGGGCGCATCCGCTTGGCCCGGCAGGCGGCGGGCCGCAAGCGCTCCGGCGCTCTCCCTCACGATGGCGGCGAATGCCGCCGCCGCGGCCGATACCGCCTCCCCCCTGCGGCGCAGGAGGCCGACCTCCCGTTCGACCGGAGGCCCAGAGATCCGCAAGGGCGTCACGCGCTCGAGCCGGTCCGGGAGACTGAGGGTCGGCAGGATCGCGACGCCGAGATCGAGCGCCACCAGCTCGACGATCGTGTGGTGCTGCGTCAGCGCATGCGCAACCTCGAGTGCCAGCCCGGCCTCCAGGCAGGCGCGGGCGAGCGTCTCCCTGATGCTCGTCTCCTCGACCGTCGTCACCACCGGATGGCGGACGAGCTCCGCAAGCGACGCTTCGCCGCGCCCGGCGAGCGGATGCCCCGCCGCGACCAGGCCCACGAACGGGTCCCTTGCGAGCGGCTCGAATCCGATCTCGACGGCGGTCCTGGGCGGTCTCGGCGCGAGCGCGAGATCGGCTTCGCCGGCCGCCAGGCTGCTGAGGATGACCCTCGCATCGAGCTCGAAGACACGCACCCGTACGCCCGGATGACGGCTTCCGAACGCGAGAAGGACCCCCGGAAGGAGGCGGGATGCGAGCGAAGGCGTCGCCGCGACCGAGACCAGCCCGCTCCTGAGGCAGGCCTGGTCGCGAAGCTCGAGAACGGCCCCGTCCAGATCGGCGAGCACCTTGCGGATGCGGGCGAGGAAGAGCTCGCCGGCCGCGCTGAGCCGGACGTTCCGGGTCGTGCGGCTGAAGAGCGCCACCCCGAGATAAGCTTCGAGCTCTCGGATCTGGGCGCTGAGGGCCGGCTGCGAAAGGCCAAGCCGTTCCGCCGCGCGGCGGAACTGGCCCTCGTCCGCCACCGCCACGAAGCTGCGCAACCGGGCAAGGCTCAGTCCCATCGTTTGCCTCCGCACCGGCAGGGATAGTGCGGAATTGCGGAAGAATCGATCCGATATTGCGATTTGACGGAAGGATGCGGCTGCGCTTCTAGGCCGGAGGAAATGCGAGGCAGGTCAATGGCGAAACTCCGGATCACGATCGCGAGCTCGAACTACGATCGCGTGCAGCCGCTCATCGACGGCCGGGTGGAGGTCGAGGGCTGCGAGGTGAACTATCTCCCGATCCCGGTCGAGGAGTGCTTCCAGCGCGCCTACTTCCACCACGAGTTCGACGTCAGCGAGATCGGCTTCAGCCCCTACATGATCGCCCGCTCGCGCGATCTGACGCCCTATGTGGCGATCCCGGTCTTCCTGTCGCGGACGTTCCGGCACTCGGCGATCTACATCCGCACCGATCGTGGCATCGCGGCGCCGGCGGACCTCCGGGGCCGCCGCGTCGGGGTCCCGGAGTACCAGATGTCGGCGGCCATGTGGGCCCGCGGCGCCCTCGCCGACGATTTCGGCGTGCGGCACGACGAGATGGAATGGGTGCAGGGCGGCCTCGAACAGGCCGGCCGCCGCGAGAAGTTCCCCCTCAGCCTGCCGGAGGGCTTCCCGCTGTCCGCGGCGCCGGCGGGCCGCTCGCTTTCCGCCCTCCTGGCGGCGGGCGAGATCGAGGCGCTCTTCTCGGCGCGGGCGCCCTCCTGCTTCCTCGACGGCAGCGCGCCGGTCGCGCGCCTGTTCCCGGACTACGAGGCGGTCGAGCAGGACTATTTCCGCCGCACCGGCATATTCCCGATCATGCATGCGGTCGGCATCCGCAGCGCGCTCGTGGCGGAGCATCCCTGGCTTCCGGTGAGCCTGCTGAAGGCGTTCCACCGGGCAAAGGCGATCGCGCAGCAGGAGCTCTACGACGTCCACGCGCTCAAGGTCATGCTGCCCTGGCTCTCGGCCGAGCTGCAGAAGACCGTCGAAATCATGGGCCGGGACTTCTGGCCCTACGGGGTCGAAGCGAACCGGCACACGCTCGATGTTATGGCCCGCTATTCCTTCGAGCAGGGCCTCGCGACACGCCGGATGACGCCGGAGGATCTCTTCGCCCCGAGCACGCTCGACGAGATCCGCGTCTGAGCGCGGCCGTTTGACACGCCGGAAGTCCGGTTGGATAATACAAACTCTGATTGCAATAGGTAAACAGCTCTGGGAGGCAGCGTGACCGACTATCCGACCGAGAGCCTTGCCGCTCACCCGCCCTACCTCTTCCCCGATTATGTCGCGACCCGGCTCCGCGCGCCCTCGCGCCCGCTCGTCATCATCCCGCAGACGCTGACGGAGATCGCCGGCCCGGTATTCGGCCAGGCGCATGTCCGTCCCGGCGACAGCGACCTCACCCGGCAGCATGCCGGCACGCCGCTCGGCGAGCGCATCATGGTGCGCGGCCGCGTCCTCGACGAGAACAGCCGGCCGGTGCCGGACACGCTGATCGAGATCTGGCAGGCGAACGCCGCCGGCCGCTACGTGCATGTCGTCGACCGGCACGACGCGCCGCTCGACCCGAACTTCACCGGCGCCGGCCGCGCCGTCACCGATTCCGACGGCTGGTACGAATTCGTGACGATCCGGCCCGGCTGCTACCCGGTACCCGGCCTCAACAATGTCTGGCGGCCCGCCCACATCCACATGTCGCTGTTCGGGCCTTCCTTCCTGACCCGGCTCGTGACGCAGATGTACTTTCCGGGCGATCCGCTCTTTCCGTACGATCCGATCTTCATGTCGGTGCCGGACGAGCGCGCCCGGATGCGGATGGTCTCCTCGCTCGACATGGCGATGACGCGCTCCGAATGGGCGCTCTGCTACCGCTTCGACATCGTCCTGCGCGGCCGCGAGGCCAGCCTCTTCGAGGAGCCGCACCATGACTGACGCGCGCCCGGAGGCGGAGGTGATCACGCCGTCCCAGACGGTAGGCCCCTTCTTCGCCTATTGCCTCACCCCGCAGGATTACGGCGGCGACCCGCTTTGCGACGGCATGATCGCGGACGAGGGCGCGCCGGGCACCCGCATCCGCATCGAGGGCGCGGTCTATGACGGCAATGGCGACCCGGTGCCGGACGCGATGGTGGAAGCCTGGCAGGCGGATGCGGAGGGCCGCTTCGCCGGCCGCGACGCGGCGCCCTCCAATGCCCGGTTCCGCGGGATCGGCCGCTGCGAGAGCCGGCAGGACGGCAGCTTCCGCTTCGAGACCGTGAAGCCGGGAAGCGTGCCCGGTCCGGACGGCACGCCGCAGGCGCCCCACATCAATCTCAATGTCTTCGCCAAGGGCCTGCTCCGCCACCTCTTCACCCGCATCTACTTCGCCGACGAGCCGGCGAATGCGGCCGATCCCATCCTCGGCCTGGTCGACCCGGACCTGCGCTACACGCTGATCGCCCGGCCCGCGCCGGACGCTCCCGGGCTCTACCGCTTCGACATCCGCCTGCAGGGGAAGGACGAGACCGTCTTCTTCGAAGCGTGAGCGGCCGCCGGGGGCCGCGCGCGGCGGTTCGTCCGCGAAGCGGGGCGGGATGACGTTCTCGCCGCTCGATTCCGCCCTCTACGGCGATCTCTTCGCGACCGCCGAGATGCGCGCCGTGTTCGAAGATCGGCGCCGCCTCCGCGCCATGCTTCAGGTGGAGATCGCGCTCGCGCGCGCCGAGGCCGCGCTCGGCATCGTGCCGGCGGAGCTCGCCGCGCGGCTCGCGGCGATCGACCCGGACGCGCTGGACATCGCGGCGATCGGCCGGCTGACGGCGGATGCCGGCGTTCCGACCATCCCCTTCGTGAAGGCGGTCGGCGCGCTGCTGCCGCCTTCCGCGGAAGCGCATTTCCATCGCGGCGCAACCAGCCAGGATCTCGCCGACACCGCGCTCGTGCTCCAGATGCGGGAGGCGCTCGAGCTTCTCGCGGCGGACGGCGACGCGACGCTTGGAGCGCTTGCACGGCTCGCCGTCCGGCACCGCGGCGACCCCTGCGCGGGGCGCACCACCACCCAGCATGCGGCCGTCGTGACCTTCGGCTACAAGGCGGCGGTGTGGGCGAACGGGCTTGCCGAGGTGCTCGCGCGCATGCCCGCGATCCGCGCGAGCCTGCTCGTCGCCTCCCTCGGCGGCGCGGTCGGTACGCTCTCCGTGATCGGCGAGAAGGGCCCCGCGCTGCTCGATGCCTTCGCGCGCGAGCTGGGCCTCGGGACGCCGGTCGTGGCATGGCATACCCAGCGGGTCAGGATCGCCGAGGCGGGCGCCTGGCTCGGCCTCCTGCTCGGCGCGCTCGCGAAGATGGCCGCCGACATCCTCGACCTCGCCTCGACGGAGGTGATGGAGGTATCGGAGCCGCCGGCGCCGGGGCGCGGCGGGTCGTCTGCCATGCCCCACAAGCGCAACCCGGTCGGCGCGACCGTCATCGCGGCGAACCACGCCGCGGCGATCGGGCAGGTCGCGACCCTTCTCGGGGCGCTGGCGAGCGCCCACGAGCGGCCGGCGGGGCCGTGGCACGCCGAGTGGCACGCTCTTCCGGCGCTCTTCGGCTTCGCCTCCGGGGCACTGCGCGAGGCGCGGCGGCTCGCCGAGGGCCTCGAGGTCGACGCGGCGCGGATGCGCCGGAACCTCGATCTGACGCACGGTCTGCTCTTCGCCGAAGCCGCCTCCGCCGCGCTCTCCGGCAGGCTCGGGCGCGATGCCGCGCAGGCGCTGGTGCAGGCGGCGGCCGAGCGCGTCCGCCGGGATGGCTGCACGCTCCGCGACGCCCTTCTTTCGGACCCGGCACTATCCGCGGCGGCGCTTCGCGACGCCGTCGAAGCGGCGTTCGATCCCGGGCCGGCGATCCGCGCCGCCGCGAACTGGGTCGACCGCGTCGCCGCGGATTGCGAGGGCCTGCGCGCGCGTCTCGGCGCGCCGGCGCAAGACGCGTCCGCCGCCGGCGGGGAAGCGGAATGACGCCTCCGGCGAAGCCGCGCCAGACGCTCGGCACCGTCACCAAGGCGCTCGCCGTCCTCCGCCGGTTCACGCCGGAGCGCCGCTGGCTCGGGGTGCGCGAGCTCAGCCGCGAGCTCGGGCTCAACAATGCCACCGTGCAGCACATCCTCTCGACGCTCGCCGCGGAGGGCTTCGTCGAGCAGGATCCCGCGAGCCGGAAATACCAGCTGGGGCTGGCGCTGGTCGAGATCGCCGGGACCAAGCTCGCCCAGCTCGATCTCGTCACGGTCGCGCAGCCGAGCCTGAACCGCCTGATGCGCGAGACCGGGGAGACGGTGAACCTCGCCGTGCTCTATCGCGGGCAGGCGCTCTATCTCGCCAAGGTCGAGACGAGCCAGCCGATCCGCGTCGCCTCGCGGATCGGCGGCCACGCGCCGCTCCATGCGTCCGCCCATGGCAAGGCGCTCCTCGCCTTTGCCGGCCGCGCGGAAACGGAGGCGTGCCTCGCCGGGCCGCTGCCGCGGTTCACCGCCGCCACGATCACCGAGCCGGCCGCCCTCGCGGCCGAGCTCGCGGCGATCCGGGAACGGGGCTATGCGCTCGATCGCGGCGGCTATATCGAGCACCTCAACGCCGTCGCGGTGCCGGTCGCCGACAAGGCCGGCAGGCTCGTCGCCTCGGTCGGCATCGTCGCGCCGGCCCAGCGCATGGACGAGCCCCGCCTCCTCGCCGCGCTGCCGTCCGTGCGGAAGGCCGCCGAGGAGATCGCCGTCACGCTCGACTGGTCGGCGCCGCAGGCCGGCCGGATCGCCGGGCCGGGGGCGGCCGGATAGGCGGGCCGCGCGCGCCGGCTACTGGTCGAGCGTGCTCGCGGCGAAGAGCTCCTCGATCCGCATGGGCCGGGGCGTCAGGCCCTGCTCGTGCGAATAGAGCGCGGCCGTCTCGAGAACGCGGCGGTTCGCGGCGATGCCGTGGCGCACGATCGGCGCGGCAAGGACGGCACGGTAGGAATCCGGCACCAGCCCGGCCCTCAGATGATAGTCGGCATGCTCCATCCGCTGGCGGTCGGCGATCGCGTTCGCGGCGTCGAAGGCCTTGAGGAGGTTGAGCGCGACCCAGGGATGCCTCTCGAGGATCTCGCGCCGGACGATCATGCCGTGGTTGATCGGGAAGAGCCCGGTCTTCCGGAAGTAGCGGGCGCCTTCCGCCGCTATGTCGGGAAAGAGCGGCCGGATGTCGGGATGGTCGGAGAGATCGGCCCGGCTGCGATCCACGAGGTTCCTGTCGGTGATGTAGAGGAGGGTCGCCTCGAGCTCGCCGGAAAGGAGCATCGATCCGATGCTCTTCTCATAGGGGATCTGGTGGATGGTGACGCCCGCCGGAGGCCGGAATCCGACCGCGCCGGCATGGCTGTGCGCGGGGTTGCGCTCCATCCAGAATTCCATCTCCTGCGGCAGCACCCCGAATTCGTGCTGCAGCACGCCGCGCGTCCAGAGCGCCGCCGTCTGCTGGTATTCCGGAACGCCCACCCGGCGTCCCCGCAGGTCTTCGGGACTCGCGATGCCGGCATCGCGCCGGACCAGGATTTCGGTGTGGAAGAAGCGGCGGGTCGTGAAGATCGGCAGCCCGACCCAGCGGTCGTCCCCGCGCGCCACCGTCATCATGAGCGACGACATCGACATTTCGGAGACGTCGAAATCGGCGAAGCGGAGCTGGCGCCAGAACAGCTCGGAAGGGTGCACCGGCGTCGGCACGAGATCGATCCCCTCCGGCGCGACGAGCCCGTCGAAGATGGGGGCGCTCCGCGGGTTGCGCGGCATGCCGATGCTGAGCTGCAGCTTCACGTCGGAGATCCTCGCGAAGGGGGAGGGGCGCGAGCCCGGGTTCAGTCGAGAAAGAGCGGAAGCATGGGGAGCGGAATGCTGAGCACCTGCCAGAACAGGAGGTAGGCGGTGGCAAGCGTCCCGGCCGCGAGCGCGAGCGCGATCCCCCAGCCGTGCCCGTGATAGCGGACGATTCCGATGACGTAGAGCGGCAGGCCGGCAAGGAAGCCGAGGCCCCAGAGCACCGGAATGAGCAGCAGCACCTGGGCGATGCCGCCGAGGTCGCGCCGGAGAGAAGGTGCCGGCGGCTCGGCGGGCGCGCCCTCCGCGTCGGGCGCGATCTCGGCGGGCGCGATCTCGGCGGGCGCCGCCGCGGCGGCCGGGGC
>NZ_SPKJ01000109.1 GCF_009866965.1 Propylenella binzhouense
CCGCCGGCCGCGGCCTGGGGGGCCGGCGCCGGCGCGCGCGCCAGCCGGGGCGGAGCCGCAGGCTCCTCGCCGCCGACGATCGCGTTCAGCCGGTTCGGGGTGATCGGCAGCGGAACGTCCTTGATCGAGAGCGCGTCGGCGACCGCATTTGCGATGCAGACCGGCGTGCTCATGCAATTGCCTTCCGCGAGTCCCTTCGCCCCGAGCGGCGTGAAGGGAGACGGGCTCTCCATGTGCAGGATCTCGAGCTTCGGGATCTCGCAGGCGGTCGGAATCAGGTAGTCCGCAAAGGTGCCGGAGAGGAACGCGCCGCTGTCGTCGTAGACGAATTCCTCGTAGAGCGCGGTCGCCAGCCCCTGCACGAACGCGCCGCGGATCTGGCCTTCCGCGATGAGCGGGTTCAGGACCCGGCCCGCATCATGCATCGATATGTAGCGGTCGACGCGGACATCCATCGTGATCGGATCGATCTCCACGCCGCAGACGTCGAACACGAAGCCGTAGGTGAGCGAGGTATTGATCTCGTCCTTGCTCGACGGCGGCTCGAGCTCGGGCGGCGCCCAGACGGCGGTCTCCCGGAGGCCCGGATCGTCGCCCTCGGGCATCAGCACGGGGGACCAGTGCGCCGTCCCCGCGACCCGGCCGAACGGCATGCCGTTGTCGGGATTGGTGCGCGAGAAGATCCGCCCGTCGGCGAAATCCACGTCGTCGGCCAGGATGTTCAGCTGCTTCGCCGCGATGCGCGCGAGCTTCTCGCGCATGTTCTTCGCGGCGAGGTGGGCCGCGACCGCGGTACCCGGCGAGAACCGGCAGGAATAGGTGCCGGCGGCGATCGACCATTGGTCCTTCTGCGTGTCCATCTCCAGGTTTACCTGGATGTCCGACACGCCGAGCCCGAGCTGCTCGCCGATGATCTGGGCGAGCACGGTCTGGTGGCCCTGCCCCTGCACCGTCACGTCCGCCGTCGCGCTGACGGCGCCGAGCGGATCGACGTTCACCGTCACCATCGAGACGGCGCCGTTCTTCGGGCCGGCCCGCTCCCTAACCTGCGCCGGGATGATCGTGCTGAGATAGCCCATGTTGGACATGCCCGGCTCGACCACGGCGGCGTAGCCGATGCCGTAGTGCCTGCCCGCGGCGCGCGCCTCGTCGCGGCGGCGCTTCAGGTCCTCGAGGCGGCCGTCGGCAAGCGCGATCTCGATCGCCTTCTCGTAATCGCCGGAATCGTAGAGTGCACCGGCGGCGGCCTTGTAGGGAAACTGGTCGCTGCGCAGAACATTGCGGCGGATGACGTCGAGCGGATCGAGCCCGAGTTCCACGGCGATGCGCTGCACCAGCCGCTCGAGCGCGAGATAGAGCTGCGGACCGCCGAAGCCGCGCACCAGCGCGGCCGGCATGCGGTTCGTCAGCACCAGCCGGTTCACCACCTCGACGTCGCGGACGTCGTAGGCGCCCGTCACCGCGCCGTGCATGCGGTAGAGCGGTCCCGGCATGGGTGCGCGGAGATAGGCGCCGTAATCCTCCAGATTGTCCATCCGGAGGCCGATGATCTTGCCGTCCGCCTCGACCGCAGCCTCGATCTCGGTGACGCGGTTCGGGCTGGAATTGGCGGAGACGAGATGCTCCAGGCGGTCTTCCACCCATTTCACCGGACGGCCGGCGAGACGGGAGGCGAGCGCCATCAGCACGATATAGGGAAAGACGGAGAGCTTGATGCCGAAGCTGCCGCCGCTGTCGGCCGGGGTCCGCAGCCGCAGCTTGCTGCCCGGCACGCGCAGCGACCGCGCCATCACGGGATGCGCGCTGAACGGCCCCTGGAAATTGGCGAGGACGTCGTAGCTGCCGTCGCCGGAACGATAGTCGGCGAGCACGACGAAGCATTCCATCGGCGTGTAGGAGCTGCGCGGAAACTCGACCGTGATGCCGACCGTCCGGTGCGCGCGTGCGAAGGCCGCGTCCGGATCGCCGTAGACGAACTTCCGGGAGGAAAGCTCGTTCGTCTTCGCCTCGGCATGGACGAGCGGCGCGCCGGGCTTCACGGCATCGCGGATGTCGACCACCGCGGGCAGACGCTCGTATTCGACCTCGACGAGATCGGCGCCGTCCTCGGCGATGTAGCGGTCCTGGGCGAGCACCAGGGCGACGGGCTCGCCGACATAGCGGACGCGCTCCACCGCCAGGCTCCACTGGTCGATCGGCTGCTTGACCGCAACCAGGAACGGCTCGGAGAGAGCCCGGATCTCCTCGCCGGTGACGACGCCGACCACGCCGGGATGCGCCATCGCTTTGGCGACGTCGATCCGCTTGATCAGAGCGTGCGCCTCCGGCGAGCGCACAATCGCCGCGTGCAGGGTTCCGAGCGGGGCGCCGACATCGTCGGCATAGCGCCCCTTGCCCTTGAGGAGGGCCGAATCCTCCAAGCGCGGGATCGGTTTCCCGAGCAGCGACGACGACTGCGCCGTGGCCATCGAACCTGCCTCCCTGCCGGCCACGGCCCCGGAATCCGGACCGGGCTCGGTCTTCTCGTTTGCCCGAAAACTCAAAACGACTGTTCCGCTGTTGCCCAGCGCCCATCGGGGTCGGCCAGGGTCAGGGCAGGATTACCAACAGGGATTTCGCCCGTAAAGGGATTTTCGTAATTAAACACCAAATTAGCCAATGAACCCATTGTGGGCTCGCGCGGACGTAGTTATCTTCGCAAAGGCGAACGTAAAGAGGCGTCATGGCAGCGCACCTGGCGGCGGGGGGAGCGATCGGTTGAGCATCCTTGCGAAATCCCAGGCCGCGGAGATTCAGATCGGTCCGGCTGCGCTGGAGGACGTTCCCCGCGTGATCGAGATCGACGCGAAGATCACCGGCGAGGCCAAAGCGGAATTCTGGTACTCCTTCTTCAGCGGCCAGGGATCGAATCCGAAGCGGTCGTTCCTGGTCGCACGCGACGAAGGACGGGTCGTCGGCTACATCATCGGCACGGTGCGCGCGTGGGAGTTCGGATCGCCGCCCTCGGGCTGGATCCACGCCGTCGGCGTCGACCCGACCGCGCGCAAGGCCGGGGTGGGCACAAAGCTCTTCAACGAGATGGTAGAGTTCCTGCGCGGGGCGGGCGCGAACACGATTCGCACCATGCTCCACATCGACGATCATCTCCTGATGTCGTTCTTCCGCACGCACGGAATGGCGGCCGGGCCGTTCGTCGAACTGGAGATGAGCGCGGAGCAGACATGACCGGGAACGGGCGCACGAGGCCATACGGAGCGGCGCCGAGATGAAGCTCCAGCAGGCGACGCGCTACGCGATCTGGGCTGCGGTCGAGACCGCCTCCCGGCCGGGCGAACTCGTATCCGCCGGCGATCTCGCCGCCAAGTTCGGGGTTTCGCAGCACCACCTCGCGAAGGTGCTGCGCACGCTCGCGCTCGCCAAGATCGTGAGCTCGACGCGCGGCCCTGCCGGCGGCTGCATGTTCATCGCCGACCCGCGCCGCCTGACGCTCTACGACATCGTCTCGCTGTTCGAGAGCGACTGGTGGAACAGCGAGAACGGCGTCCGCGAGGGCAAGGGCACGACCGTCGCCGACGAGGTGTCGCGCGTGCTGCGCGAGATCGACCGCATCACCTCCGCCACCCTGCGCTCGGTGACGATCCAGACGCTCATCAACAACGCCGCACGCCGCCGCCGGCGCGAAGCCGCGGAGAAGGCCGGCGCCGGGCCCAGCGCGCAAGCGGAGGCGCTCGAAGCCGCGGCCAAGGCGGCCGGCGGCTAGGCCCGGGAGGAGAAATGGCCGAGGACAGACCCGCGCTCGACATGACCGGACCGCACTGGCGCTTCGCGCTCTCGGTCTACGGCACGCCCGGCGTCCCGGACGCCTGCCTGCTCCTGCAGGATACCTGCGGCGTCGACGTGAACGTGCTCCTGATCGCACTCTTCGCGGCGAAGAGCGGCAGGCCGCTTTCGGCCGCGGCGGTCTCCGCCGCGGACGAGGCGGTGCGCGCCTGGCGCGACGAAGCGGTTCGGCCGCTCCGCGAAATCCGCCGGAGGATGAAGGCCGATGCCGCCCTCGCCTTCGGCCCCGACGCCGAAGTGGTGCGCAACCGGGTCAAGGCGGCCGAGCTCTCCGCCGAGCAGGTGGAGCAGGCGGTGCTCGCCGGCCTGATCGCCGACAATCCGCCGCCGGCAGGTGCGGCCGCCCTCGAGGAGGTCGTCCGCATGGTGGTCGACTTCTATCTCGGCAAGGGGGAGGTCCCCGACCAGGCCGGCGTGGCGCGCGCGATCTCCACGATCGCGGAATCCGCCGAACAGGTCGAGGCCCGGGGAGCGGCCGCATGAGCCTGTCTCCGCTGCAGTCCGGCGCCCCGGAGCAGGTCGTTCTTCTCGACCCGGAGACCGACCGCGCGACCGGGACGATGGAAAAGCTCGAGGCGCATCTGGAAGGCCGCTACCACTCGGCCATTTCGGTGCTGATCGTCGACGGCGAAGGCCGCCAGCTCCTCCAGCGCCGCGCCGCGGCGAAGTACCATGCGCCCGGACTCTGGTCGAACGCCTGCTGCTCGCACCCGCGCCTCGACGAGAGCGCGGCCGATGCGGCGGCCCGGCGGCTGCGCGAGGAGCTCGGCGTCACGACGCCGCTCACGCCGATGGGCGTCGTCCGCTACCGCGCGCGCGTGCCGACCCGCCCGGCGACGCAGGCGGTCGCTCCGGGCGCGGACCATCTCACCGAGTTCGAGCACGTCGCGCTGTTCGTGGGCCGCTATTCCGGCGAACTCGATCCCGATCCCGCCGAGGTCGAAGCGGCGGGCTGGTGGGACGGTCGGGAGATCCGCGAGGCGATCGCGGCCGGCGCCACGACACCCTGGTTCGGGCTCTACGCGGACCTCTTCGGCACCGATCTCGGCCGGCTCGAAGCCGGGCCGGACGGGGAGAGCCGCATCCGCGACTTCGGGTTCCACGACCTCGGCTGAAGAGCGCCCGCCGCCCAGGCACAGCTTCCCCGATAATTCCGGGACCGGCGCGCCCGGCGGTCCCGTTGAACCGGCGCGGGAGATCACGCACGGTGGCGCCCGGACGCACGGAGACTTGCATTGCAGAGCCATGTACGGATGCTCGCCATCCTGGATCTCTTCGACGAACGGTCGCTCACCTGGACCGTCGACGAGATCCACGCCCGGCTCGGCTACACCCGCTCCACCCTCTACCGCTACCTGAAGGTCCTGACGGATGCCGGCTTCCTGACCTCGCTGCCCGGCCTCGGCTACACGCTCGGACCGCGCATCGTGGAGCTGGACTACAAGATGCGGGCGAGCGATCCGCTGATCCAGGCCGCCGCTCCCGTCATGGCGGAGCTGGTCGCCGACATTCCGGGCGTCGCGCTGCTCTGCCGGATATACCGGCAGAAGGTCCTCTGCGTGCACCAGGAAAGCAGCAATGCCGGCATCCGGAGCACCTATGAGCGCGGGCGGGCCCGCCCGCTCCTGCGCGGCGCCGCCTCGCTCGCCATCCTGGCGAGCCTGCCCAACCACCAGATCGGCAGGCTCTACAAGGCCATGCCCGAGGAATTCGCGGCCGCCGGCCTCGGCTCGGATCTCGCCGCGGTCCGCTCGGCCCTCAAGGTGCACCGCCAGGCCGGCCACGTCGTCAGCTTCGGCCAGGTCAGCGGGGGCGTCATGGGGGTGGCGGCGCCGCTCTTCGACGCGCGCCCCGAGGTGATCGGCAGCCTCAACCTGACGGTGGCGGACACGTCGGGAAACCGGCACCGGCTCGAGGCGATGATCGCGCAGGTGTCGTTCTGCGCCCGCGTCGTGAACAAGGCGCTCGCGCGCGGAACCTGACCCGGGCCGCCGCCTATCCCGCGGCCGCCCGCGGGGCCGCCTCCGGCGACCCCGTGACCCCGCATTGCGGGATCGGCTGCCTCCGCACCAGCCCTCCGCCGCCGCCCGGCCGGCGCCGCGGCGGGCTGCAATTCACGCCTTCAGCCCGAACAGGGCCTGGGCGTTCCGGAAGCTGATCTTCTCGCGCTCGTCCTCGGGCATGTCGATCGATTCGAGCACCCTTATCGTGTCGCGGATGTAGCCCGGGCCGCGCTCCGGATCGAACGGCGAATCGGAGGCGAAGAGCACGCGGTCGGCGCCGTAGAACGCCAGCCCGCAGACCGTCGCCGGGCGCGAGCCGAAGACCGCCGTATCGGCGTAGAAGTCCTTGAAATAGTCGAGCGGCCGCCGCTTCAGGCCCTGCAGCACGCCGGACAGGTCCTCGTCGGAAGTGCGCTTGCCGAGCTGGTCCCAGCCGGGGCCGACGCGGCCCTCGAAATAGGGCACCATCGCGCCGAGATGGTGCGCGAGGAGCTTGAGGTTCGGGATGCGGTCCATGATGCCGGAGAAGACGAAGCGCGCCATCGCCGCGCTCGTCTCGTAGGGCCAGCCGAAGGTCCACCAGATCTCGTATTTCGATTTCGATTCGGTGGCGTAGTCCGGCATGCTGTTGGTGCGCGACGGGTGCAGGAGGAGCGGCCGGTCATATCTGGCGGCGATCTCGTAGATCGGCTCGAAGCGCGGCTCGTCGAGCGGCGCGCCGTTGACGTTGGTGTGGATCTGGAAGCCGTTCGCACCGAGCTCGGAGAGCGCGCGCTCCGCCTCCTTCGCGGCGGCGTCCGGATCGCTCATCGGCAGCGCGCCGACATAGCCGGCGAAGCGATCGGGATATTTCGCGCAGAGCTCGGCGAGGCCCTCGTTCGCAAGCTTCGCGAGCTCGACCACGAGGGCCGGCTCGCCCATCGATTCGATCGGCGGCATGCCGATCGACAGCACCTGCGTGTAGTCCTGGAACTCGTCCATGACCCGGAACCGCGTCTCCAGGTCGTAGATCGCCGGGATGTTCTGCATCCGCTTGCCGATGCCCTCCCCGGCGCCTTCGAGCGACTGGATCCTGGTCCAGAGCTTCTCGGGGAAGAAATGATTGAAGGCGTCGATGTAGCGCATGCTGTTCCCTCGGCTGTCCCGCTCCGCGGACGCGTTCCCTCCGCCGGGCCGGGCGGCCCTGGCCCTCCGGTGGGCGGGGGACCTGGGTGCGGAGTGGATTCCCACATTATGGGAGGACCTAGAGCGGAGATGGCCGCGCCGGTCAAGCGGCGAGGCGCGCCTCTCGCCGGCGGCGCCCCCGGGTTCGGCAGAGGGGCACCGTGGCGGACGCGCGGAAGCGCGCCGCGCCCTCGTACCGGACTTGAAGCACCAGCCATAAGGGATTGAAGCGATTGGTGGGTGTAGCAGGGCTCGAACCTGCGACCCGCTGATTAAGAGTCAGCTGCTCTACCAACTGAGCTATACACCCGCTCGCGAGCCGCCTTATAGGGACGGCTTTCGCGTTCCGCAAGGCTCGGATCGGCGCCACATGACTTCTTCGCGCCGAAAAGGCCGCCGCGGCCCGACGAGGAGAATGTGGTGCCCGCCCCGCCCCGGCTCAAGCCCGGATTCGCAGACAAGGCCGGGCGCCCCACCGAAACGGAGCAAGCATGGACCTCACCGACGCACCCCAGGAGCTGAGCGCCGCCGCCGCGATGGCCTGGGGCTGGGCCGTCGCCTTCCTGCCCCGCCTCGCCACGGCGATCCTCATCATCGTCGCCGGCTTCGTGCTGGCGAACTGGGGCGCACGCCTGGTGCGGCGCCTCGTCGGCGCCACCAGCCACGTCGACCCGACGGTGCAGCCGCTCCTCGGGACGATCGTGCGCTACGCGGTGCTCATCCTCTTTCTTGTCGCCGCACTCGGGCAGCTCGGCGTCCAGACGGCCTCCCTCCTCGCGGTCCTCGGCGCCGCCGGCCTCGCCATCGGCCTCGCGCTCCAGGGCACGCTGCAGAACATCGCCGCCGGCATCATGCTGGTCTATCTCCGGCCGTTCCGCGTCGGCGACTACATCGAGCTGCCGGACTTCGCCGGGATCGTGAAGGAGATCGGGCTCTTCGTGACGCAGCTCGACACGTTCGACGGGCTCTACTACTTCGTCCCGAACTCGGAGATCTGGAACAAGCCGCTCAAGAACCACAGCCGCAATCCGCGCCGGCTGATGACGATCCAGATCGGCGTCTCCTACGCCGCCGACCCGGCCGAGGCGCGCAGGGTGCTCCTCGCGATGGCGGCCGAGGAGCGGCGCGTCCTGAAGGACCCGGCCCCCTACGTCTATGTCGAGAGCTACGACGACAGCGCGGTCACCCTCACCTTCCGCGCCTGGGCGCCGACGCCCCTCTTCTGGGACGTGCAGCGCGCGATGATCGAGGAGGCGAAGCGGCGGCTCGAGGCGGCCGGCATCGAGATCCCGTTCCCGCAGCGGATCGTCCACATGGTGAGCGAGCCGCCGCCGCGCGCGAAGGGGGGTCCCCTGCCGGCCGCGGACCCGGAGGAGACGCGCGGCTGACCTGCCGCCACGCCTTTCAGACCGCGACGGCCGCCTTGATGTGCGGGTGAGGATCGTAGCCGGTGAGCGCGAAGTCCTCGTAGGCGAAGTCGAAGATCGACCGGACCTCCGGATTGATCGCCATCCTCGGCAGCGGTCGCGGCGGGCGGCGAAGCTGCTCGCGCGCCTGCTCGACATGGTTGCTGTAGAGATGGGCGTCGCCCAGCGTATGGACGAACTCCCCCGGCTCCAGCCCGGTCACCTGCGCCATCATCTGCGTCAGGAGCGCGTAGGAGGCGATGTTGAACGGGACGCCGATGAAGACGTCCGCCGAGCGCTGGTAGAGCTGGCAGGAGAGCCGGCCCTCCGCCACGTAGAACTGGAAGAGACAGTGACAGGGCGGCAGGGCCATCGCCTCGATGTCGGCCGGGTTCCAGGCCGAGACGACGAGGCGGCGGGAATCGGGATTGCGCCGGATCTCCTGTTCCACCCACGCGATCTGGTCGATCGTACGGCCGTCCGGGGCGCGCCAGGACCGCCACTGGCGCCCGTAGACCGGGCCGAGGTCGCCGTTCTCGTCGGCCCATTCGTCCCAGATCGTCACGCCGGCCGCATGGAGGGTGCGCACATTGGTGTCCCCGGCCAGGAACCAGAGCAGTTCGTGGATGATGGACTTCAGATGCAGCTTCTTGGTCGTGAGCAGCGGAAAGCCTTCGGCCAGGTCGAAGCGCATCTGGTGGCCGAACACGGAGCGCGTACCCGTGCCCGTCCGGTCGGACTTCACCGTGCCTTCCTCGAGCACGCTCCGGAGGAGATCGAGATATTGCCGCATGCCGCCCTCATACACGATTCCGACGGGATTGCGTCCCCGGCCCTTCAAATGGCCGGCGCCTTCCCCTATATTCCCATCGTGCCGGTCGCACCGGCTATGGCGATAAATGGTCTGTGAAATAAGCCTTTCGGACCCGGGGGCGGTACCCGGCGCCTCCACCATGAACGGTGACACCATCACCGCTGATGCTGGGGGCGAAATAGGCTCGACGAGGGTCTAAAGACAGCGCTTTCGCCCGGCATGGTACCGCCGTTATCGGACCGAACAATAGTTGCCAACGACAACTATGCTGAGGCTCGCCTCGCTGCGTAATGCAGCCTGACGGCTTCGAATAAAGCCCTGGGCCGTTAGCACGGTTCAGGCGGGGTCCGGAGGCGCCTGGCAACAGAAGCCTCCACTTCCCCTTCAGCCATTGTGACGCTGCTGACCGGCGTTGCGCGCCCGCGGCTCAGGCTCTACGTTCTGCCCCGATGGCACAGGATCTCATCCGTTACGATGTTCTCGCTCAGGACGCCCTTCGCGGCGTCGTGCGCAAGGTCCTTTCCGAGGTGGCTCAGACCGGCCTTCCCGGCGAGCACCATTTCTTCATCACCTTCAATACCGGCGACCCGGGCGTGCGCGTCTCCTCGCGCCTGCACGAGAAATATCCGAACGAGATGACGATCGTGCTCCAGCACCAGTTCTGGGATCTCGCCGTGGGCGACACGGCGTTCGATGTCGGCCTCTCGTTCAACGGCATACCGGAGCGGCTCCACGTGCCATTCCGCGCGATCGTCGCCTTCGTCGACCCGCATGCGAGCTTCGGCCTCAAGTTCGACGCGCAGACAAGCGCGGAGGCGGAGCCGGCCGAGGAGCCGCCCGCTCCGGAGGCGGGCCCGCAGACCGGCGCGGGGGAGGTTCCGGCGCCGGACGCGGCGCCCGGCGCGGGCGCCGACGTCGTTTCGCTCGATTCCTTCCGCAAGAAGAACAGCTGACACCGCCCGGGAGCGGGAAGCGCATTCTCGCGATGCGGTCTTGCGCCGCGGGGCGCGGGGTGGAAAATGCGCGCGCCATCCCTCAGACGCGTTTTCCATTCAGGACAGGGCAATGACCACTCGCACCGAGACCGACTCCTTCGGGCCGCTGGAAGTCCAGGCGGACCGCTATTGGGGCGCCCAGACCCAGCGTTCGCTCCAGAACTTCAAGATCGGTGGCGAGACCATGCCCGTCCCGCTCGTGCGCGCGCTCGGCATCGTGAAGCGCGCCGCCGCCCTCGCCAACAAGGAACTCGGCCTGCTCGACCCGAAGCTCGCCGACGCGATCACGGATGCCGCGCAGGAGGTGATCGACGGGCGGATGAACGATCATTTCCCGCTCGTGGTCTGGCAGACCGGCTCCGGCACCCAGACCAACATGAACGCCAACGAGGTCATCTCGAACCGTGCCATCGAGATGCTCGGCGGAACGATGGGATCGAAGAAGCCGATCCATCCGAACGACCACGTCAACATGAGCCAGTCCTCGAACGACACGTTCCCGACCGCGATGCACATCGCGGCGGCCGAGCAGATCGTCCACAAGCTGGTTCCCGCGCTCCAGCATCTCCGCGAAGCGCTGCAGCAGAAGTCGCACGCCTTCTCCTCGATCATCAAGATCGGCCGCACGCACACCCAGGACGCCACCCCGATCACGCTCGGGCAGGAATTCTCCGGCTACGTGGCGCAGGTGGAATACGGCATCCGGCGGGTGAAGCAGGGCTGCGAGGACCTTTTCGAGCTCGCCCAGGGCGGCACTGCCGTCGGTACCGGCCTCAATGCGCATCCGGACTTCGCCGCCTCCTTCGCCGAGAAGGTGGCCGAGATCACCGGGCTGCCCTTCCGCACCGCGCCGAACAAGTTCGAGGCGCTCGCGGCGCACGACGCCTACGTCTTCGCCCACGGCGCGCTCAACACCGTCGCCGTCTCGCTCTTCAAGATCGCCAACGACATCCGCCTGCTCGGCTCCGGCCCGCGCTCCGGGCTCGGCGAGCTGATCCTGCCGGAGAACGAGCCCGGCTCCTCGATCATGCCGGGCAAGGTGAATCCGACCCAGTCGGAGGCGCTGACGATGGCCTGCGTGCAGGTCATGGGCAATCACACGACGATGACCGTCGCCGGCAGCCAGGGCCATTTCGAACTCAACGTCTACAAGCCCGTGATGGCCTTCAACATGCTGCAGTCGATCCGCCTGCTCGCGGACGCGGCCGTCTCCTTCGCGGACAATTGCGTGGACGGCATCGAGGCGAACGAAGCACGCATCAAGGACCTCCTCGACCGCTCCCTGATGCTCGTGACCGCGCTCGCGCCGAAGATCGGCTACGACAAGGCGACGACGGTCGCCAAGACCGCGCACAAGAACGGCACGACGCTCCGCGAGGAGGCGGTCGGGCTCGGCTACGTGACGGACGAGGAGTTCGATGCGGTGGTCCGCCCCGAGCTCATGATCAGCCCGCGCTGAGACCCCGATGGCCGAACCCATCAATCTCAGGCTCGCCCGCAAGCGCAAGGCCCGCGAGGAGCGGGCCGAGCGCGCCGCGGAGAACCGGGTGGCGTTCGGCCGCAGCAGGTCCGAGCGCGAGGATGCGGAAAGGCGCGAAGCACTCGAGATGCGCCGCCATGAGGGCCACCGGATCGCCGGGAAGGACGAGACGCCGCCCGCCGGTGCCGGCGACTAGCGGCCCGCGCCCGCCTTGCGCAAGCGCTCCGTCAATCTCAGCGGCCATGCGACCAGCGTCTCGCTGGAGGACGCCTTCTGGACCGAGGTGAAGCGGATGGCGAAGGCCGAGGGCGTGACGGTCGCGGAACTGGTCGGAAGGATCGACGAGACGCGCGGCGCCGACAATCTCTCCTCCGCCATCCGGCTCGCCGTCCTCGCCGATCTGAAGGCGCGACTCGCGGCGCCCGATCGCGTTCCCCGCACCTGAGCTATTGCAGGCTCGGTCCCGGGTCCGCCGGCGTACCCGAGCCGAGCGGTCCGAGCAGCGATTCCGGCAGGCCCGGCAGGGACCCGGCGGCCCCGCTCCGCCCGTCCGGCGATGTGCCGCCGCGCCCGGGCACGCCCTCCGCCCCCGAAGGCTGCTGCGCCTCCTGCTCGCGCGCCGCCGCGGCAG
>NZ_SPKJ01000011.1 GCF_009866965.1 Propylenella binzhouense
CCTCCGTCCGCGGCCTCGCCGGCGGTGCGGCCGGAGACGGCCGGGGAGCCGGCGGCTTCGGCACACCGGCCACCCGGCGCGCCTTCGGCGCCTGCCCGCATCGAGGCGGCCCGCCAGATCCGTCCGGCGGGCGAAGCGGGACACCGGCAGCCGGCTCCCGAGGCGCCCGACGTGGCCGTCGGAGCCTTCGGCGGGTCGGAGGGCCGGCTTCTGTCGAGCGATGCGGGAGCCGCGGTCTCGGGCGCATTCTCGGCGCTCGCCCATACGATCCTCGCCCAGAATGCGCGTACGCTCGAGGATCTCGTGACCGACCTGCTGAAGCCGATGCTGAAGGACTGGCTGGACGAGAATCTTCCGCCGCTCGTCGAGCGGCTCGTTCGCCAGGAGATCGAGCGGGTATCGCGCGGACGCGGCTGAGCGGCCACGCAAGCGAGATTCGGCGGGGCGCTCCGGGAACGGGCGCCCCGGCTTCATGTTGACAGGTCTCGGGCCGGTCAGTTTAAGCACCGGGCAGTTCCCGAAAGACCAAGACGTCCATGCTCGACAAGACCTACGACGCCGCGAGCGTCGAGCCGAAGATCCGCGACAAATGGGAGGCCGCCGAAGCCTTCCGGGCCGGTGCGGGTGCGGCGCCGGGCGCCGAGACGTTCACGATCGTGATCCCGCCGCCGAACGTCACCGGCTCGCTTCACATGGGCCACGCGCTCAACAACACGCTGCAGGACGTGCTGGTCCGATTCGCGCGCATGCGCGGCAAGGACGTGCTGTGGCAGCCCGGCATGGACCATGCCGGCATCGCGACGCAGATGGTCGTCGAGCGCCAGATGATGGAGCGCCAGGAGCCCGACCGCCGCTCGATCGGGCGCGAGGCCTTCATCGAGAAGGTCTGGGCGTGGAAGGCCGAATCCGGCGGAATGATCGTGAACCAGCTGAAGCGGCTCGGCGCATCGTGCGACTGGTCGCGCGAGCGGTTCACGATGGACGAAGGCCTGTCGCGGGCCGTGCTCAAGGTGTTCGTCCGGCTCTACAAGGAGGGCCTGATCTATCGCGACAAGCGGCTCGTGAACTGGGACCCGAAGCTTCTGACCGCGATCTCCGATCTCGAGGTCCAGCAGGTCGAGGTCAAGGGCAAGCTCTGGCACTTCCGCTATCCGCTCGCCGACGGCCGCTCCTACCGCTTCCCGACCGCCTTCGACGAGAGCGGCAGGGCCGTCGAATGGGAGGAGCGGAACTATATCGTGGTCGCCACGACGCGGCCCGAGACGATGCTCGGCGACACGGCCGTCGCCGTCCACCCGGACGACGAGCGCTATCGCGGCCTGGTCGGCGGAGAGGTCGTCCTGCCGCTCGTCGGCCGGCGCATTCCGATCGTGGCGGACGAATATGCGGATCCGGAGGCCGGGTCAGGCGCGGTCAAGATCACGCCGGCCCACGACTTCAACGATTTCGAAGTGGGCCGCCGGCACGGCCTGCCGCTCGTCAACGTCTTCGACGTCGAGGCGAAGGTCGTCCTCCGCGGCAACAGCGACTTTCTCTCCGGCGTTCCGGAGACGGACGAGCTCGCCGAGACGGTCCCCGCGCTCGACGGGCAGGACCGTTTCGCCGCGCGCGAGCGGATCGTGGCGATGATGGAAGCGCGCGGCCTTCTCGACAGGATCGAGGACCACCCGCATTCGGTCCCGCACGGCGACCGCAGCGGCGTCCCGATCGAACCGTTCCTGACCGACCAGTGGTATGTCGACGCCAAGACGCTGGCGGCGCCGGCGATCGCGAGCGTGCGGGAAGGCCGCACCGACTTCGTCCCGAAGAGCTGGGAGAAGACCTACTTCGAGTGGATGGAGAACATCCAGCCCTGGTGCATCTCGCGGCAGCTCTGGTGGGGGCACCGGATCCCCGCCTGGTACGGGCCGGACGGCGAGATCTTCGTCGAGGAGAGCGAGGAGGAAGCCGAGGCGGCTGCGTTCCGCCACTACGAGACCCGGGTGAAGCTCCGCCGCGACGAGGATGTGCTCGATACCTGGTTCTCCTCCGCGCTGTGGCCGTTCTCCACGCTGGGCTGGCCGGACGAGACGCCCGAGCTCCGCCGCTATTATCCGACCAGCGTGCTCGTCACCGGCTTCGACATCATCTTCTTCTGGGTCGCGCGGATGATGATGATGGGGCTCCACTTCATGGAGGAGGAGCCCTTCCACACCGTCTACATCCACGCGCTGGTGCGTGACGAGCACGGCGCCAAGATGTCGAAGTCGAAAGGCAACGTCGTCGATCCGCTCCAGCTCATCGACGAATACGGCGCCGACGCGCTGCGCTTCACGCTCGCCGCGATGGCGGCGCAGGGCCGGGACATCAAGCTCTCGACCGCGCGCATCGCCGGCTACCGCAACTTCGCGACCAAGCTCTGGAACGCGGCGCGCTTCTGCGAGATGAACGGGTGCCGGCCGCGCGACGACTTCGACCCTCCCGCCGCGCTCGACCCGCTCAACCGCTGGATCCTGACCGAGACCGCGAAGGCCGCCGGCCGCGTGACCGAGGCGATCGAGGGCTACCGCTTCAACGAGGCGGCCGAGGCGGCCTACCAGTTCGTCTGGAACACCTTCTGCGACTGGTATCTCGAGCTCGCCAAGCCGATCCTCGCCGGCGACGACGAGGCCGCCAAGGCGGAGCTCCGCGCGACCGCGGGGCACGTGCTCGGGACTGCGCTGAAGCTCCTCCACCCCTTCATGCCCTACGTCACCGAGGCGCTCTGGGAATCGCTCCACGGCGCCGATCGCGGCTTGCTGGCGCTCGCGCCCTGGCCGGACGGGGCCTACGAGGATTCCGAGGCGGCGGACGACGTGAACTGGCTCATCGCGCTCGTGAGCGAGATCCGTTCGGCCCGCTCCGAGATGAACGTGCCGCCCGGCGCGCGCATCCCGCTCGTGATGGTCGGCGGTTCGCCCGAGACGCATGACCGGCTTTCCCGCCATGCCGCCGCACTGGAGCGGCTGGCCCGGCTCGCCGAGATCCGACTCGGCGATGCGGTTCCGTCCGGCTCCGCACAGCTCCTCATCGGCGAGGCGACGGCGGCGCTGCCGCTTGCCGGCATCGTCGACCTCTCGGCCGAGCGCATCCGGCTCGAGAAGGAGATCGCCAAGGTGCGGCAGGAGATCGACCGCCTCGACAAGAAGCTCGCCAACGAGAATTTCGTGGCGCGCGCGCCGGAGGAGGTGGTGGAAGCGGAACGCGAGAAGCGCGCCGGCTATGCCTCCGACCAGGAGCGGCTGGAGGCGGCGCTGAAGCGGGTGCGCGAGGCCGCCTGAGAGGCCACTGGGCGGGCCTGCGCGAAGGCCTGCCTAGCGGAGGCCCATGCCCACGACGAGGACGACGCAGACGGCAATGAGGCAGGTGGTGATCGCAAGCGGGATCGCAGGCCCCGCGCTCAGATAGGGGGCGAGCGTCGTCTCCAAGTCGTCGCGCTGGGTGGTCCGCATGGTGCTTCCCGTTCTCCTCTCGGCCTTGCCCCCTCGCCTTGTCGCGCAAGGCGGGACCCGCTTCAACAGATCGTACGGGCGGAAACCGTTCTTCCCCGGCTTTCAGATCGGGTTTTAGCCGAGTTTGAAGACACTTGCACGCGTCGGCGGGATCGGGTCGGCGCTTGCGGTTTGCGCCCGCCCGGCCGACAAAGGGCGCATGGTCTCTTCGCTCCTCGTCGCCAATCGCGGCGAAATCGCCCGCCGGATCGTTCGGACGGCCCGGCGGATGGGGCTCAGGACGGTTGCGGTCTTCACGGAGGCCGACCGCTCCTGGCCGCACTGGCGGGAGGCCGACGAGGCGGTGCTCCTCGGCGCCGGCCCTGCCGCCGAAAGCTATCTCTCCATCGAGCGCATTCTCGAGGCGGCGCGCGGCGCGGGCGCCGATGCCATCCACCCGGGCTACGGCTTCCTTGCCGAGAACGCCGCCTTCGCGGAGGCCTGTCGCGCCTCGGGCATCCTCTTCATCGGGCCGCCGGCCCCCGCGATCCGCGCGATGGGCTCGAAGTCCGAAGCCAAGCGCCTGATGGTGCAGGCCGGCGTTCCGGTCGTGCCGGGCTATCACGGGGAGCGCCAGGAGCCGGGATTTCTCCGGCAGAAGGCCTACGAGATCGGCTGTCCGCTCCTCGTCAAGGCGGTTGCCGGCGGCGGCGGCCGCGGCATGCGGCGGGTCGATCGGGCGGTGGACTTCGACGCCGCGCTCGAATCGGCCCGGCGCGAGGCGCTCGCCGCGTTCGGCGATGACCGGGTGCTCCTCGAGCGCTATGTCCGCGACCCGCGCCATGTCGAGGTCCAGGTGCTCGCCGATTCGCACGGCGCGACGATCCATCTCGGCGACCGGGACTGCTCGCTCCAGCGGCGGCACCAGAAGATCGTCGAGGAGGCGCCGGCGCCCGGCCTCGCCGAAGCGGTCCGCAGCGCGATGGGGCGCGCCGCCGTGGCGGCGGCCGAGGCGGTGGGCTACCAGGGCGCCGGCACGGTCGAGTTCGTCGTCGGCAAGGAGGCGGAGACCCGGGAGGGGGGCTTCTTCTTCCTCGAGATGAACACGCGCCTCCAGGTCGAGCATCCCGTGACGGAGATGGTGACCGGCCTCGACCTCGTGGAATGGCAGATCCGGATCGCTTCCGGCGAGCGGCTTCCGCTGCGCCAGGAGGATGTTGAGCTTGCCGGCCATGCGGTCGAGACGCGCGTCTATGCGGAGGACCCGAAGGCCGGGTTCCGGCCGTCGACCGGCACCGTCCAGGTGGCGGATTACCCGGCGGGCGAGGGTGTCCGGGTCGACGCCGGCGCGGAGGCGGGCAGCGTCGTCGGCCCCTTCTACGATTCCATGCTCGCGAAGGTCGTGGCACATGGCCGCGACCGGGCCGAGGCTCTCGACCGGTTGCGCAGCGCGGTGGCGCAGACGCGAATCGCCGGGCCCAAGACGAATCTCGCATTCCTCGGCGCGATCCTCGCCGAGCCTGAATTCGCGAAAGGCGGCATCGATACCGGCTTCCTCGATCGCGCTCTCCCGGACCTTCGAATTCCGGATCTCCCCCCGGCCGCGGCCGCCGGCGCAATCGAGGCGCATCTCGCGGCCGCCGCGGCGGAGAGCGCCCGCGGCATGGCGGGGCCCTGGGCCCGGACGGACGGATTCGAGCTCGGCGGGTACGAGCGCCGGCAGACGCTCGTCTTCGATCTCGAGGGCGTCCAAACCGTTGCCGAGGTGGTCTGGCGCGGCGGTGCGCCGGCCGTCGCCAGCCTGGGCGGCGAGGCACCGCCGCCCGATGCCGCCCCGGTCGACATCGTCTGGGCCGGCAGCCGCGCCTTCCTGCTGGCGGCGGGCGCGCAGCTCGCGGTCGCGTTTCCCGATCCGCTCGATCGTTCGCCGGACGAGGAGCGGGAGGACGGCTCGGTCTACGTTCCGATGCATGGGAGGATCGTGCAGGTCTCGGTCGCGGAGGGCGACCGGGTGGAGAAGGGCGACCCGCTCGTCACCGTCGAGGCGATGAAGATGGAACACGTGCTTGCCGCGTCGGCCGCCGGATCGGTGGAGGCGCTCCATGTCCGGCTCGGCGAGCAGGTCGAGGAAGGCCGGCTGGCGGTGCGGATCGGGCCGGCCGGGCCGGCGGCCTCCCCGGAGCGCGCGGAGCCTGTGAATGGCGGGTAGTGCGACCTCGAGCCTGTTTTCAGCGCGGCGCGGCGGCATTACCTAGGTCGGATGGCACTCCATCTCGTGAAGCTCTGCGTCGGCTGCGACTCCGTCGAGGACCTGCAGGACTGGGTGGAGCGGCGCCTGGCGGAGATGCGCCGGAACGGCGAGGCGGCCGAGCAGCGGCACACGACCCGGATGGCGCCGAAGCGGGCGGAGGAGCTTCTCGACGGCGGATCGCTCTATTGGGTGATCCGGGGCAACATCCAGGTCAGGCAGCGCCTGCTCGACATCCGCCCCTTTACCGACGGAGAGGGGACCCCGCGCTGCCACCTCGTGCTCGAGCCCGTCCTGGTCCAGACCGCCTGGCAGCCGCGCCGCGCCTTCCAGGGCTGGCGGTACCTCCCGGCTGCGGACGCGCCGTCGGATGCGGGCGCGGAAGGCGGCGGCTTCGCCGATCTGCCGGCCGCGCTCGGCCGGGAACTGGCGGAACTGGGGCTGCTGTGACGGGCCGGCGCTCACCGGGCCGCGCCGTCTGTTCAGGGCGCTAGCCGTGTCGCTCCAGCGCCTCTCCCTCCGCGACCTGGAATATATCGTGGCGGTCGCCGACGAACGCCATTTCGGCCGGGCCGCGGAGAAGTGCCACGTTTCCCAGCCGGCGCTTTCCGCGCAGGTGCGGAAGCTGGAGGACATGCTGGGGCACGCGCTCTTCGAGCGCACGGCGCGGGGCGTGCTCGTGACCAGCCAGGGCGAGCGGCTCGTTCCGCATGCGCGGGAACTGGTTCTGGCGGCGCGGCGCTTCCTCGATCTCGCGGCCGGCTGCGACAGGCTGCAGGGCGCGCTGCGTATCGACGCCATCGCCACGCTCGGCCCCTATCTCTTCCCGTACATCCTGCGCCCGCTCCGCGACCGCCTTCCCGAGGTCGACCTCGTCCTGCGGGAAAGCCGGACGGAGACGATCCTGAACGCGCTGGTGCGCGGCGAATCGGATATCGGCCTCGTGTCGCTGCCGCTCCGGGAGGAGGGGCTTGCGACCATCCCGCTCTTCGACGAGCCGTTCGTCGCCGTCCATGCGGCCGGCCGCGACATCGCCTCCGGCGCCACGGCCGATATCGACAGGCTCGACCGTGCGGGTCTCCTCCTCCTCGAAGAGGGGCACTGCCTGCGCGACCAGGCGCTCGCGCTCTGCTCCGCCGGGGAGAGCCGGGTCGCGGTCCATGCCACGAGCCTCGAGACCCTCTGCCACATGGTTGCGGCGGGCGCCGGCTACTCGCTCCTGCCGGCGCTTGCGGTCGACCCCGAGGAAACCTTCGGCGGGCTGGTGCGCTACACGCCCATCGCGGACAGCCGGGCCCGGCGGCGGATCGGGCTCGCCTATCGCGCCACCGATCCGCGCCGTCCGCACTTCGAAGCGATCGCCGAAACTATCCGGGAAAATCTGCCGGCCGGCGTGGATGCGGTCGCGCCTCCCGCCGGCAGAAGCGGGGAAGGGATCAGCGCGCTCCCGCGCTCGTCGCCTGCCGCGCCAGCCCGCCATGCAGGTCGAGGCCGCGCTCGAACCAGTTGAGGACGGGATCGTCCGGCGCGAGCGGCAGTTCTCCGTGGATCGTGTAGAGCCACATCAGCGAACCGAGGACGATATAGTCCGTGAAGAGCGGGGAGGGGCCGCCCAGCCATTCGTGCCGCGCAAGTGCGTGCCGGAGCGGTGCCAGCGCCCTGGCGAGGGCCTCGCGCTCGGCGTCTGCGCCCGTCGTGAAGGCCTCGAGCGTCACCCCGTAGCGCGCCTCCCGGCTCTGGCGGAAATAGGCCTGGTCCGCGACGTCGATCAGATCGTGGATGGGCATGATGATGATCCGGCCTATCACCGGGTGCAGGTGCGCCACCGCCCAGCCCTCGAGGAAACGCGCCGCCGCGACGATGCCCTCGCTGCCGAACAGGGTCGGGGCCCCGGGCCGCGTCGCCTCGAGATGGAGCGCGATCTCGAAGGAATCGCCGATGCGCTCGCCGTTGTCGACCAGCACCGGCACCGTCCGGAAGGCGCCCCCCTCGATCTCGCGGATCGCTCCGAACGGCGTCGGGACCGTCTCCGGCACGACGCCCTTGTGCGCGAGCGCGAACCGGGCGCGCCAGCAATAGGGACTGAACCGGAGATCCCTGTCGCGTCCGCAGAGATCATAGAGTCTCACCACCATGCCGATGCCCTTCCCGGACCGATATGCTAGGGGCGGCGGGCGAAATCGCGAGGACGGAAATGAAGGCCCATTACGAAATGTTCGCCGCCTACAACAGGTGGGCCAATCGCAGGCTTTACGGTTCGGTGCAAGGCCTCGCGGCCGATGCGCTCCGCGCCGATCGCGGGCTTTTCTTCGGCTCGGTCCTCGGCACGCTCAACCATCTCCTCGTCACGGACCGGATCTGGATGTCGCGCTTCCTCGGGGAGCCGAGCGCCTACGACCGGCTGGACCTCGTCCTCTTCGAGGCGCTCGAGCCGCTGCGCGAAGCCCGAGAGAACGAGGACGACCGCATCGTCTCCTATGTGGCGGGCCTGACGCCGGAGCGCCTGTCGGGCACCTTCAGCTATGTGCGGGTGAGCGCGCCGGAGCCGATCACGCAGCCGCTCGCACCGGCGCTTGCGCATTTCTTCAATCACCAGACCCACCATCGCGGCCAGGTCCATGCGGCGCTTACCGGGCTCGGCGGACGCCAGGCGGGTCCGGAGCTCGATCTCGTCTTTTTCCAGCGCGAGACCGGGATCGGCCTCGCCGGCTGACGTTTACTCCGACGGGCCGAGGCGGTATTTCCCGCGCGCCGACATCGGGAGACGTCATGGATAGGATCAGGATCGCCGTTCTCGGGGCCTCTGGCTACACGGGCGCCGATCTCGTGCGCCTCGCCGCCCGGCACCCGAATGTCGAGATCGTCGCGCTGACGGCGAACACCCACGCCGGCAAGCCGCTGGGCGAGGTGTTCCCGCATCTCGGGATGCTGCGCCTGCCGGATCTCGCGCGCTGGGAGGATGTCGACTGGACGCGCCTCGACGCGGCGTTCTGCGGCCTGCCGCACGGCACGACGCAGGAGATCACCGCGGCGGTGCTGGGCGAGAACCCGGCGCTCAGGATGATCGACATGTCGGCCGATTTCCGGTTGCGCAACCTCGACGTCTACGCCGAGTGGTACGGCCACGAGCACAAGGCCCCCGGCCTCCAGGTCGAGGCGGTCTACGGGCTCACGGAGCACTATCGCGAAGCGATCGGGAGCGCCCGGCTCATCGCCTGTCCCGGCTGCTATCCGACCGCGGCGCTGCTGGCGTTGCTGCCAATCGTGCAGAACGGGCTGGTCGAGGCCTCGGACATCATCATCGACGCCAAGTCCGGCGTTTCAGGCGCCGGGCGTTCGCTCAAGCAGAACACCCTCTTCTGCGAGGCCGGGGAAGGGCTTTCGCCCTATTCGATCGGCAAGCACCGGCACGCGCCGGAGATCGAGCAGGAGATCGGCGCGAAGGCCGGCGGCCCGGTGATCGTCAACTTCACGCCGCATCTCATTCCGATGAGCCGCGGCGAGCTCTGCACGTCCTATCTGCGGCTCTCCGGGGATGCGAGCCCGGACGACCTCCGCGACGCGCTTGCGGCCGCCTATGCCGGCGAAGAATTCGTGCGGGTGGTTGGCCGGGGCGTCATTCCCCAGACGCAGAACGTCCGCGGGTCGAACTACGTGCAGATCGGCGTGTTCGAGGACCGGATCCCCGGCCGGGCCATCGTCGTCTCGGTGCTCGACAATTTGGTGAAGGGGTCGGCGGGCCAGGCGATCCAGAACATGAACGTCGCCTTCGGCCTCGACGAGACGGCGGGACTTCTGCAGCTGCCGCTCTTTCCGTAGACGCCGGGCGGCCGGGATGCCGGGCGGCCGCGGCCGCCCGGATCCGATTCGCGATTGAGGCTCTTCAGAAGAAGGAGCGGCGGCTCCACCACCCGGTGCGCTTCGGACGGTTGTCCTCCGGCTGGGGCTCGGGCTCGGGCTGCGCCGGCTCGGCGTCAGCCGCCGTTTCCGCCGGCTCGGCCTGCCTTTCGTTGTCCTGGTCGGATGCCGCTTCCGGAGCAGATCCGGATTCCTCGTGCCGCTCCGCCGCCTCGCTGAGGGCTTCGATCTCCTCGGCATGGGCGTCGCCGGCCGGCACGGGCTCCGCGGCCGCCGCAGCGGAGGCCTCGGATTCCGGCTCCGCCGCCGGGGCAGCGTCCTCCGAAGCCGTCGCCGGTTCGGCCGCCGGCGCTTCGGCGCTCACCTCCACGGAATCCGGGATCGGCTCCGCGGCCGCCGCCTCGGCGCCCTCGGCGGCGGGTTCGGCAAGGTCCTCCGACACTTCCGCGGCCTGATCCTCGCGCGCCTCGTGACCGTTCTCGCGCCCGCGGCCCCGCCGGCGCCCGCCTCGGCGGCCCCTGCGGCGGCGCTTCTGCCCGTTGGCCCCGGTCTCGTCCTCCTCCGCCGCTTCCGAAGCCTCGTCAGCCTCGGCCTCTTCGCCGGAAGCCTCCGCGACCTGCTCGTCGGAGGGCGCTTCCTCGGTCCGGTCGGGGCGATCGCCGCGCCGCCGGCGGCGGGACGGACGTCCTTCGCGCCGGCCTTCCTCGCGCTTCGGCGCCTCTTCCTCTTCCTCGGCCGGCTCTTCGAGCGATTCGGCGACGTCCAGCATCGCGACGGCGCCCGAACGCTCCGCCCGCTCGGTCACCGCGGCACCGCGCTCGATGACGAAGCCGGAGCCGGTCGGCAGGCCTTCGCCGGAGACGGTGATCGAGAGACCGAACCGCGCCTCGAGCTCGGCGAGATGCGACCGCTTCTGGTTGAGCACGTAGAGGGCCACGTCCGGCCGGGTGCGAACCAGAAGGTTATGGCCGGTCGAACGGATCAGGTAGTCTTCGAGCGCGCGCAGGATCTGCAGGGCGAGCGACGACATCGACCGGACCTGCCCGGTGCCGTGGCAGTGCGAGCAGGGCTCCGAGGAACTTTCCAGGACGCCCGTGCGGATGCGCTGGCGCGACATCTCGAGGAGCCCGAAATGGGATATGCGTCCGACCTGGATGCGCGCCCGGTCGAGCCGCAGGCATTCCTTCAGCTTCCGCTCCACGGAGCGGTTGTTCCGGCTCTCCTCCATGTCGATGAAGTCGATCACGATGAGGCCGGCGAGATCGCGGAGCCGTAGCTGGCGCGCGATCTCCTCGGCCGCCTCGAGATTCGTGCTGAGCGCCGTGTCCTCGATCGAGTGCTCGCGCGTGGAGCGGCCGGAATTGACGTCGATCGAGACGAGCGCCTCGGTCTGGTTCAGCACGATGTAGCCGCCGGACTTCAGCGTCACCTGCGGCGAGAACATCGCGTCGAGCTGGGACTCCACGCCGTAGCGCGAGAAGATCGGCACCGGCTCACGATAGGCCTGGACGTTCTTGGCATGGCTGGGCGTCAGCATGCGCATGAAGTCCTTGGCCTCGCGGTAGGCGTCGTCGCCGGCAACGAGCACCTGGTCGATCTCGCGCGAGTAGAGATCGCGGATCGACCGCTTGATGAGGCTGCCCTCCTCATAGACGAGGGTCGGCGCACTCGAGCGCAGCGTCAGCTCGCGCACATTCTCCCACAGCCGCAGCAGATACTCGAAATCGCGCTTGATCTCGGTCTTCGTGCGGTTCGCGCCCGCGGTCCGCAGGATGACGCCCATCCCCTCCGGCACCTCGAGATCAGAGGCGATCTCCTTCAGCCGCTTGCGGTCCGCCGCGTTGGTGATCTTGCGCGAGATGCCGCCGCCGCGCCCGGTGTTCGGCATCAGCACCGAATAGCGGCCCGCGAGCGAGAGATAGGTGGTGAGCGCCGCGCCCTTGTTGCCGCGCTCCTCCTTCACGACCTGGACGAGGAGCACCTGCCGGCGCTTGATGACCTCCTGGATCTTGTACTGGCGGGGCCGGGGCTTGCGCCGCTCCGGCACCTCCTCGAGGGCGTCCTCGGCGCCGACGCTCTCGACCGCCTCTGCCTCGTCGGGCTCCTCGCCGCCCTCCGCTTCGGCCTCGACCTCGGCGTCCTCGACCGCCGGCTCGCTCGCCTCCGGAGCCGCTTCGGCCTCGGCAGCGGCGGCGCGCTTGCCCCGGCGCCGCTTCGGCGCGGCCTCCTCCTCGTTCTCCGCCCTGCGGGCCTCGGCCTCTTCGGCCGCCTGCTGGTCGATCAGCGCCTGCCGGTCGGCGAAGGGGATCTGATAATAGTCGGGATGGATTTCCGAGAAGGCGAGGAAACCGTGCCGGTTGCCGCCATATTCGACGAAGGCCGCCTGCAGGGACGGTTCGACGCGGGTTACCTTGGCGAGATAGATATTGCCGCGCAGCTGCTGCCGGTTCGCGGCCTCGAAATCGAATTCCTCGACCTTGTTTCCGCGCAGGACGACCACGCGGGTCTCCTCCGGATGCGCGGCATCGATAAGCATCTTGTTGGACATTGAAGGCTGACTCCGGATCCGCGCGGCCAAGCCGATGGCATGCGCGAAAGCTCGCGCGCCGCGCCGGATCGAACAATTGTGGAGCGCGAAAGGGATTTCGACCTTTGCGCCGCGCGAGCGCCGACGGCCCCGCCGCGGGAGCCGGCATCCGCCGTTTCCCGTTCGGTTCCATCATGTGCTCGCCGGACGATCATCGGCCGACCTTTCGGGCAGGTTCGGGGCGAGGCCCCGGATTACTCGGCCGTTGCGCGGAATGGCACCGGCCCGTATTCACCCCGGGCCGTTCCGACAGAACTCGGCTGGCATGTGCTGCGTCGCGCCGCGCCGTTGGACGGCCTAGGAAGAATCCGTCGCGTAGGTTTTAGGAACGGTGGCAGCGCATTGCAAGCGTGAGTTCCGAGTAAAGCGTGCCGGGTCCGCCTTGCCTCCGCCGCATAGCTGCGCGAACAGTGAAGGGAAGCTCGCTCGCTCCGGCATGATCCGACTCGTTCTTTCCATCCTGTTCGCGGCTGCCTCGCTCGTCGCGCAGGCATCCGCGGCCACCGTCTCCGATCTGCGCCTGATCGGGGATGCCGGGCGCACGCGCCTGGTGGTCGACGTGTCGAACGAGCCCGAGTTCGCGCTGCTCCGCCTCACCGATCCCTATCGGCTGATCGTCGACCTGCCGGACGTCGAGTTCGCGGTCGCTTCCGGAGCCGGGGAGGGACGGGGGCTTGTTGCCGACTTCCGCTACGGCCTCATCGAGGCGGGCAAGGGGCGGATCGTGCTCGACCTCACGGGCCCGGTCTCGGTCGCGCGGAGCTTCGTCCTCCCGCCCGCCGGTCCGCAGCCGGCGCGGCTCGTCGTCGACCTCGTCCCGGCCGAGGCCGGCGCCTATGCGGAAGCGGCCGAGGCGGACAAGGAGAAGGTGGCGGAGGCCGAGCCGTCGGAGGCGGTCGTCACGGAACAGGCCGCGCCGCGCTCCCGCCCCGTGGTCGTCATCGATCCGGGCCACGGCGGCATCGATTCCGGCGCGACCGGCGACAAGGGCCTGCTCGAGAAGGACGTGACGCTCGCCTTCGCCCGCGCCGTGGCGGACAAGCTGCGCGAGGGCGGGCACGTGCAAGCGTTCATGACGCGCGACAAGGACGAGTTCCTCTCCCTCAACGAGCGCGTGGAAGTCGCGCGGGCGCACCACGCCAGCCTCTTCGTCTCGATCCACGCCGATACGGTGCGGCAGGACTATGTGCGCGGGGCGACGGTCTACACCGTCTCGGAAGAGGCGTCGGACGCGCTCGCCGCGGCAGTGGCCGAGCGCGAGAACAAGTCCGACATCCTCGCCGGCCTGTCGATCGAGGACCAGCCCGACGAAGTCGCCACGATTCTGTTCGATCTCGCCAGGCGCGAGACCAAGAACGTCTCGGTGCGGTTCGCCAGGGTGCTCGTCGACGATCTCAGGAGCGACGTTCCGCTCAACAAGAGCCCCTGGCGCCGCGCCGCATTCCGTGTCCTGCGCGCCCCCGACGTGCCGTCCGTCCTGCTGGAGCTCGGATACCTCTCCAATCAGGACGACGAGGCGCTGCTGACCTCGCCGGAATGGCGGGAGAAGACGGCGGAAAGGGTGGCGCGTGCGATCGAGCGCTTCATGACCGGCAGCATCGCATCCGGCCAGTGATGGACGCGCCGGGTGTGGTAAGATGGCGACGCTCGCGGGCGGGAAGGAACGAATTCTCCCGACGCCCAAGTTTCATCACAAACCTGCCCGATGCCGGCGTAAGTCGGTTCGTCCGCGACCGAACATGAGGCTTTCCCGCTAATGCTGCTGCGCATCTTCGGCTACATCTTCGGCATCGGGGTCTTCCTGGTGCTGCTCGTCGCCGGCGGCGTCGCCCTGGTGCTGCACAAGTACGACCAGGAACTGCCCGATTTCGACGTGCTGGCGAAGTACGAGCCGCCCGTCATGACCCGGATCCACGCCGCGGACGGGCAGCTCGTCGCCGAATATGCGCGCGAGCGCCGCCTCTATCTGCCGATCCAGGCCGTGCCGGATCTCGTCAAGGCGGCGTTCCTCTCGGCCGAGGACAAGAACTTCTACGACCATGGCGGGATCGATTTCGAGGGCGTCGTCCGCGCCGTTGCGACCAATCTCCGCAACCGCGGCTCCGGCCGGCGTCCGGTCGGCGCCTCCACGATCACGCAGCAGGTGGCGAAGAACTTCCTGCTTTCGAACGAGGTCAGCTACGAGCGGAAGATCAAGGAAGCGCTGCTGGCGCTCCGGATCGAGCAGGCCTATTCCAAGGACCGCATTTTCGAGCTCTACCTGAACGAGATCTATCTCGGTCTCGGCTCCTACGGCATCGCGGCGGCGGCCCTCAACTATTTCGACAAGTCGGTGAACGAGCTCACCATCGCCGAGGCGGCCTATCTCGCCGCCCTGCCCAAGGCCCCCGAGAACTACAACCCGTTCCGCGCCAAGGAGCGCGCGATCGAACGGCGGAACTGGGTGATCGACCGCCTCGTCGAGAACGGCTACATCCGCGCCTCGGACGGCGAGGCGGCAAAGGCCGAGGACCTCGACGTGACGCCCCGGCCGCGCGGCACTTATCTCTTCGCGTCGGAGTTCTTCGCCGAGGAGACCCGGCGCAACCTCATCGACATGTTCGGCGCCGAGAAGCTCTACGAGGGCGGTCTCTCGGTTCGCACCAGCCTCGACCCGAAGCTGCAGCGGCTGGCCCGGAAGGCGCTCCAGCACGGCCTCATCAAGTTCGACCAGGCGCGCGGCTTCCGGGGCCCGGTGAAGACCATCGACATCGCCGGCGACTGGGGGGAGAAGCTCGGCGAGGTCCCGGCCCTTTCCGACGTTCCCGAATGGCGCCTCGCGGTGGTGCTGGCGAGCGGCAGCGGCGAGGCCGAGATCGGGCTCCAGCCCGATCGCCTCCCGTCCGGGCGGCTCTCCAAGGAGCGCGCGACCGGCGTCATCCCGCTCTCCGAGATGAAATGGGCGAAGCGCGGCGCCAAGTCGGTCGCGAGCGTTCTGAGCCCCGGCGACGTCGTCTATGTCGAGGCCGTCCCGGACGAGCGCGGCACCTATATGCTGCGCCAGCCCCCGGAGGTGGAGGGCGCGCTCGTCGCAATGGACCCCTATACCGGGCGCGTGCTGGCGATGGTCGGCGGCTTCTCCTTCGCGGAGACCGAGTTCAACCGGGCGACCCAGGCCTGGCGGCAGCCGGGCTCCTCGTTCAAGCCGTTCGTCTATTCCGCCGCCCTCGACAACGGCTACACGCCGTCCTCGGTCGTGCTCGACGCGCCGATCGAGATCCGGTCCGGCAACGACGTCTGGAGGCCGGAAAACTATGGCGGCAAGTTCTACGGCCCTTCGACGCTCCGGGTCGGAATCGAGAAGTCGCGGAACGTGATGACCGTGCGCCTCGCCAAGGACATGGGCATGCCGCTCGTGGCCGAGTACGCGAAGCGGTTCGGCATCTACGACAAGCTCGGGCTCTATTTGCCGATGGCGCTCGGCGCGGGCGAGACCACGGTGCTGAGGATGGTGACGGGCTATTCGATGATCGCGAATGGCGGGCGCCGGATCACGCCGACCCTGATCGACCGCATCCAGGACCGCTTCGGCCGGACCATCTACCAGCACGACCAGCGCAAGTGCGACGGCTGCAACGCCGAGGACTGGCACGACCAGCCCGAGCCGCAGCTCGTCGACGAGCGCGAGCAGGTGCTCGACCCGATGACCGCCTACCAGATCACGTCGATGATGGAGGGCGTCGTGCAGCGCGGGACGGGCACCGTGGTGAAGGCCGTCGGCAAGCCGATCGCCGGCAAGACCGGCACCACCAACGACGAGAAGGACGCCTGGTTCGTCGGCTTCTCGCCGGATCTCGTGGCAGGCGTCTATATCGGCTACGACAAGCCGCGTCCGATGGGCCACGGCTCCACCGGCGGCGTGCTCGCGGCGCCGATCTTCACGGAATTCATGACGGCGGCGCTCGCCGACAAGCCGGCAAAGCCGTTCCAGGTGCCGCCGGGAATCCAGCTCATCCCGATCGACATCCGCACCGGGATGCAGACGGCCGGCAAGGGCAACGGCGTCATCCTGGAAGCCTTCAAGCCGGGGACGGCGCCGCCGACGAGCTATTCGATCATCGGCTACCAGGATTCCATGGGGCGGCCTGCGGCGGTCTCGCCGGAGGCCGACAAGGCGGTTGCCACTGGCACTGGCGGCCTCTACTGATCGCACCTAGTTCGAGAGGGGCGCGGGCTGCGGTCCGCGCCCCTTTGCCATTCGGGATTGGAATCATGCGCGCTGAAACCGAAGCCAGAATCGCCGAGATCCGGGACGCCATGAACCTCATACGGAGGCATCTTTGACTGGGATGTCGCGGAACGACGCCTCGCCGAACTGAACGCCCGGGTCGAGGATCCCAACCTCTGGAACGACGCCGAGGAAGCCCAGGGCGTCATGCGGGAGCGCCAGAAGCTCGACAGCGCGATCGGTGCCGTCAGGGCGATGGAGCGCGAGCTCGACGAGAATATCGAACTGATCGAGCTCGGCACCGAGGAGGGTGACGAGACCGTCGTCGCGGATGCCGAGGGGGCAATCGCGGAGCTTGCGCAATCCGCCGCCCGGCGCCAGGTCGAGACGCTCCTGTCCGGGGAGGCTGACGGCAACGACACCTACCTCGAAGTCCATGCAGGCGCGGGCGGAACGGAGAGCCAGGACTGGGCCGAGATGCTCCTGCGCATGTACACGCGCTGGGCGGAGCGGCGCGGCTACAAGGTCGAGGTGCTGGAATACCACGCCGGCGAGGAGGCCGGCATCAAGTCGGCGACGCTCCTCGTCAAGGGCGAGAACGCCTATGGTTGGCTGAAGACGGAATCGGGCGTGCACCGGCTCGTCCGCATTTCGCCCTATGACAGCCAGGCGCGCCGGCACACGAGCTTCGCAAGCGTCTGGGTCTATCCCGTCGTCGACGATTCGATCGACATCCAGATCAATGAGAGCGAGGTGCGCGTCGACACCTACCGCGCGTCCGGCGCCGGCGGCCAGCACATCAACACGACCGATTCGGCTGTCCGCCTCACGCATATCCCGTCCGGGATCGTCGTCGCCTGCCAGAGCGAGCGCTCGCAGCACAAGAACAGGGCGACCGCCTGGTCGATGCTGAAGGCGCGCCTCTACGAGGCGGAGCTCAAGAAGCGGGAAGAGGCGGCGATGGCGCAGGAGGCCACCAAGAGCGAGATCGGCTGGGGCCACCAGATCCGCTCCTACGTGCTGCAGCCCTATCAGCTCGTGAAGGATCTCCGGACCAGCATGGAGAGCACGACGCCGTCCGAGGTGCTCGACGGCGACCTAGACCCGTTCATGGAAGCGGCGCTCGCCCAGCGCATCATCGGCGGCGCGGAAGCCGCCGACGCCGCGCAATAGGGACGAGGACGCCGCTCAGATCGCGCCGCCGGCCGCGAGATAGATGCGCGGATCGACGGCGTCGCCGCTGCGCCTCGTCTCATAATGGAGATGCGGACCGGTCGAGCGGCCGGTCGATCCGACCCGCCCGATCACCGATCCCGTCTCCACCTGGTCGCCCTTCTCGACGAGGATCGCCGAAAGGTGCCCGTACCGGGTCGTTATCCCGTTGGTGTGCTGGATCTCGATGCAGCGCCCGTAGCCGCCGTTCCAGCCGGCGAAAATGACCTTGCCGGGCGCGGTGGCGTGGACTTCCGTGCCGACGCCGGCTCGGAAGTCGATGCCCGCGTGCATCGCCGGCCGGCGCAGGAACGGGTCGTCCCTGTAGCCGAACCCGCTCGTCACCTCCGCGCCCGGGATCGGCGCGCTGAGCGGGACGGAAGCCACCCGGCTCCGGAGCTTCGTGATTTCATCAAGCGTGCGGCCGAGCATCTGCAGCCGGTCCACGAAATGGAGCTTCGCGGGAACGAAGGGGCCGCCCATATCGGTGCTCGTCCCGGGAAGTCCGACCTTCGTGAGAACGCCGGAGAGCCGCTCGATCTCCGCCTCCGATGCGGCGCCGAGGGCCTCGATCGTGGCGACCTGGAGACTTTCCGAGCGGTCGATCTTGGACTGCACGTCCTTCAGCATGCGGCGCGCGCCTTCGCGCGAGGCCGGAAGCGCGTCGGCCGGCGCCTTGCGCAGCACGGTGCCGGTGATGATGTCGGCAGCCGGCTGGTCCGACGGGACATAGGCCATCGGCGCCGCCGCGCGGGGTTCAGGCGCGGTACTTGCCGCAAGGTTCGGCTTCGGGACGGGCTTCGGCGCCGTGCCGGCGGTGATGCCGAGCCCCGCGCGGCGCGCCTTGCCGATGATCTGGTCGAGCACGGCCTGCCGGTGCTCCATGACCTCCTGGCGGTCGATCAGGAAGCCGATCTGCTCCTCCACGCCCTGCGATTCGACGAGATGCTTGCTCGTGACGCGGTCGATCTCCGACCGGAGCCGCGCGATGCGCTCCTCGTACTCGTCCTCGAGCTCGTGCTGACGCGCGGCCGCGGTCCCGAGCAGGTCGTCGCGGTAGAGCAGGTAGGCCGTGGCACCGACATAGCCGACGCCGAACATCAGGAAGGTGCCCACCACCGTGCCGAACACCCAGGGGCGGAGCACGTAGGTGGCGGTCTTGCCCCCTCGCGTTATGCTGACTCGCGGCAGTTCCTTGCGTCGTCCGAACGGTCTGGTCTGCTGGGTCGGATGGATCATTCGCCGGGGGCCGCGCTCTGAGAGAATGCGGTCCGACCATGATCAATCAAGGTTAATGGAAGGTTCTCCGAGGCGGCAAAGGATGAGGAAATTCCGCCGCCGGACGCCGGGCGGGAGGCGCGCCCGAAGGCTCTCGCGCCTCCGCCTCTCCGGGTCAGGCGATCGCGCGCGCCGCCGCCAGGACCTCGTCGACGTGGCCGGGAACCTTAACGTTCCGCCAGATGCGGGCGATCCTGCCGTCCTTGCCGATCAGGAAGGTGGACCGCTCCACGCCCATATAGGTGCGGCCATACATCGACTTCTGCTTCCACACGCCGTAGGCGTTGAGCATGTCCTTGCTCTCGTCCGAGGCGAGCGCGATCTTCAGGTCGTATTTGGCCTTGAACTTGTCGTGGCTCTCGGCGGAGTCCGGGGAGACGCCCACCAGCACCACGCCCAGCCTGTCGAATTCCGGCTTGCTCTCGCTGAAGGCCTGCGCCTCGAGCGTGCAGCCGCTCGTGTCGTCCTTGGGGTAGAAGTAGACCACCACGGGCTTCCCCTTCTGCTCCGCCAGCTCGAAGCGGCCGCCGCCATCCGTCGCGAGCGCGAAATCGGGGGCTGCGTCCCCCTCCGAAACGGTGGTTTCCGTCGTCATCGTTTTGACCCCTTTCTCCGCCAAGCAGGCTCGCCGATCATCGCCGCTGCTCGGCGAAGCTGAATCGTGTATCAACTTGATTTGCAAGCCTCGGCGAGCTCCGTGCCCAGGTGCGCCGCGCGGAGACCATGCTGCCGCTGACGAGATTGCGTTCATCCGAGACCGGGCCGGTGCCGCCGCTGAGGAGACGGTTCAGATGGGCGAAGCGCGCCTGTCTTTCCGTCGCCATCCTCATCGTGGCCGCCTTCGTCGGCGTCGGAATCCTCGTCTACCAGATCAGTGCCGGCACGATCGAATCGTCCTTCCTCCGCGACCGGATCGCGGCGGCCATCGCCGCCAGGCTGCCGGCGGGCTCGCAGCTGAGCGTCGGGCGGACGACGATCGGCGTCCGGCGTGGGGAGGGGCTCGCCGTCGACGCCGGCGACATCGCGATCGCCATCCCCGACGGGCTGCGGCTCCGCGCAACCTCGATCTCCACGCTCGCCGATGTGCGGGCGATCGTTTCCGGGCGGATCGACCTCAATTCCATCAAGGTTGCCGGCCTTGAGCTGACCGTGCCGATACCCGGCGAGACGGCGCCGGTCGAGAACTACGTCGACGAGGTCCGGCGGGTGGCGCGCCTCGTCGGCTCGCAGATCGCGGCGGCCGATCGCACCCTCCGCAAGGCCGGGCTCGAGGATCTCGCTGTCGCCGATGCGACGTTGCGCTTCGCCGGCGCGCCCGCTTACCTGCCGAACCGGCTCGCCATCTCGGATGCGAGCTGGATGCCGTTCCAGGGCGGGCGGAGCAAGGTCTGGCTCGCGCTCGCGGGAGAAGCCGGCCCGTCCTCCAGCGTGACGCTCGAATACGGCCCCGGGGCGGAAGGGTCGAGCATTGCCGAACTCGCCATCTCGGATCTCACCGCCGGCATGGTCGTCCCGGAGCTCGGCGATGCGGACGCCGCTCCCGGCCTGACCGCCCCCGCCGACCTGCGCGCGACGATCGCGATCGGCGAGAGCGGAGACCTTCTCGGCGCTACCGCCGACCTGCTTCTCGGCGCCGGCGAGGTGCGGCTCTCGGAGAAGGACAAGATCGCGCTCGAGCACGCTTCGTTCGAGCTTGCGATCCCGGCAGCGGGCGACACGGTCGCCCTTCGCCGCGGCGAGATTCGGACCGGCGGGGCCGGGTTCGTCTTCGCGGGCGGCCTCACGGCCGGGGGCACGGGCGACCGGATCAGGGTCGCCGGCCGGCTCGGCAGCGGCTTCGTCGAGCCCGGCGGCACCGCCGGCCGGGTGAACCTCGCGGGCGGCTCGCTCGCCCTCGTCCTCGACGCCGCAAAGAAGACGCTCGCGATCGAAAAGCTCGAGGTGATCGCCGAGAAGGGGAATGCGTCGGTGGTGGGACAGCTCAGCCTCGATGGCCCGGCCGCCGGTCTGTCTCTGGCGGTTTCGGCGAGCGAGATGCCGGCCGAGACGCTGCGTGCGCTCTGGCCGCCCTTCGTTTCGCCGAAGGCGCGCGACTGGGTGGCGCAGCACGTCATCTCCGGGGTGGCAGGACCGGCCACGATCAGCGTTGCGCTGCCGCTCGACCATCTCGGCGAGAACGGGCGGGACAAGGTGCTGCCGAGCTACGGCATCGTCTCGAAGATCCCGTTCCGGGACGCCGTCTTCACGCCGCTCGATTATTTTCCGCCGGTTTCCGGCGGCCGCGGCGAGGTGGAACTCGCCAATGCGACGGCGACGATCCGGGCGGAAGGCGGGCAGATCGCGGTGCCGGGGCGCGGCGAGATCGACATCACGGGCACGGAGCTCAGCATCCCGGAGCTCGGCAGGCCCGGCGCGATCGGCATCGTGTCGCTCAAGTCGGCCGGTCCCGTCCGGGCCCTTGCCACGCTCGCCGACACGCCTCCCTTCGACATCCTGGCGCGCCGCGGCATCCCGCCCGACACGCTCTCCGGCACGGCGAAGCTGGAGCTCCGCGCGGTCGCGCATCTCGAGGGCGGTCTCCTCGACGAGGTCGTGCCCGAGCTCGCGCTGTCGCTCAAGGACTTCGCCGGCGCGGAGCCGATCGAAGGCAAGATGATCGAGGACGGCGATCTCGTCCTGAAGGGGGCGCAGAACGTCTATACCTTGACCGGCGAGGCCCGGATCGAGGGCATGAAGGCGTCGCTCGACCTCACCCTCGGGGACGGCGCGACGGGCACCAACGACATCACGCTGACGCTCGACGACGCCGCACGCCGCAGGCTCGGCATCGATCTCGGCGAGCTGCTCAAGGGTCCGGTCGAGGCCGTCGTGACCCGCGTCGACGAGACCCGGCAGGCGGTGAAGCTCGACCTCACGAAGGCGCGCATCCGCATTTCGGCGCTGGGCTGGGAGAAGGGGCCGGGCGTCCCGGCCAAGGCGACGATGCGGCTCGACCGGCACGACGACGAGATCGTCCTCTCCGACTTCAAGGTCGACGGCGAGGGCTTCGGCGCAGACGGCGAAGCCGTCATTTCCGGCGGCCGGCTGTCCTCGCTCGCATTGAAGCACGTGAAGCTGCGCCCGGAGGACGATTTCGCCGTGACGGCGAAGGCGACGGGCAGCGGGTATCTGGTCGAGGCCTCCGGCGAAAGCTTCGATGCGCGGGCACTGCTCGCCTTCGGGAGCGGGGGCGGCTCGAAATCCGAGACCCCGATCACGCTGAACCTCGCCTTCGACCGCGTGGTCGGCCAGAGCGGGACCTCGCTGGAGGACCTCGACGCCAGACTGAAACTCTCGGGCCAGGGGATCAGCTCGATGTCGCTCGAGGCGGGTCTCAGCGGCGGAAACAAGGTCACCGGATCGGTAACGCCCGATGGTGCGAAGCGCCGCTGGACGCTCCATTCGACGAACGGGGGGGCGCTGCTGCGCTTTGCCGGGATCTACGAGAAGCTGTCCGGCGGCGAACTCAGCCTCGATTTTCTGGGCGGGGCGGGAGAGGCGCCGGGCAGCGGGCTCCTCCGGCTCGTCGATTTCCGGGTTCTGAACGAGAAGGCGCTGGCCGAGGTCATCAAGCATCCCGCCGGACCCGGCCGCCGGGGCGCCGCCCAGGGCGTGCAGCCCGGCGCGATGAGCTTCACCGAGCTCCACGTGCCGTTCCGGACGAGCCGCGGCGACATCCTGATCGACGACGCCTATCTCCGCGGCCCCTCGCTCGGCGGAACGGGGGCCGGCACGATCGACATCGACGGCCGGAAGCTCACGATCACCGGGACCCTGGTGCCGGCGTTCGGGCTCAACAACATCGCCGGAGCGCTCCCGATCATCGGGGCGATCCTCGGAGGCGGCCGCAACGAGGGCCTGGTCGGGATCACGTTCAAGCTGGACGGCCCCCTGGACGCGCCCACCATGTCGGTGAATCCGATGTCAGCGATCGCGCCGGGAATCCTGCGGAAGCTGTTCGCCTATCAGTAGCCGACGCGGACCAAGGCGTGCTTCTTGCGCCCGAGCGAGAGCTTGATGGTCCCGTCCGCCCCGACCTGGCCGGCGCCGAGGATCATCCGCTCGTCCGAGATCACGTCGCCGTTCACGCGCACCGCACCGCTCTTCAGCTGCCGGCGGACCTCGCCGTTCGAAGCGGCGAGGCCGGCCCGCACGAAGGCGGAGAGCACGCCGAGATCGCCGAGCTCCGAAGCCGGGATCTCGAAGCTGGGCAGCGCGTCGCCCGCAGCCCCTTCCTCGAAGGTGCGCCGGGCCGTCTCGGCCGCCTCGACGGCAGCTTCGCGTCCGTGGAGAAGGGCGGTGGCCTCCGTCGCCAGGACCTTCTTCGCCTCGTTGATTTCCTGGCCGTCGAGCGCCTCCAGACGCGCGATCTCCGCCATCGGAAGCTCGGTGAAGAGGCGCAGGAAGCGGCCGACATCGGCGTCGGCCGTGTTCCGCCAGAACTGCCAGTACTCGAACGGCGACAACAGATCCGGGTTGAGCCAGACGGCTCCCGAGGCCGTCTTGCCCATCTTCGTCCCGGCCGCGGTCGTCAGCAGCGGCGTCGTCAGCGCGAAGAGCTGGGCGTCGTCCATGCGCCGGCCGAGATCGATGCCGTTGACGATGTTGCCCCACTGGTCGGAACCGCCCATCTGCAGCCGGCAGCCGTAGCGCCGGTGGAGCTCGACGAAGTCGTAGGCCTGCAGGATCATGTAGTTGAACTCGAGGAACGAAAGCGGCTGCTCGCGCTCGAGCCGGAGTTTCACCGAGTCCATCGAGAGCATCCGGTTCACCGAGAAATGGCGGCCGACATCGCGCAGGAACGCGATGTAGTTGAGGCCGAGCAGCCATTCGGCGTTGTCGACCATGACGGCGTCGCTTTCGCCCTCGCCGAAGGTGAGGAACCGCGCGAAGACGCGCCGTATGCTCTCCTTGTTCGCTTCGATCGTCTCGGGCGTCAGGATCTGACGGGTCTCGTCGCGCCCTGACGGATCGCCCACACGCGTGGTTCCGCCGCCCATCAGCGCGATCGGCCGATGGCCGCATCTCTGGAACCAGCGCAGCATCATGATCGAGAGCAGGTGGCCGACATGGAGGCTGGGGCCCGTACAGTCGAAGCCGACATAGGCGGTCACCGAGCCCCGCGACAGGAGGGCGTCGAGATCGTCCGGCTCGGAGCACTGGTGGATGAAGCCGCGCTCCTGCAGGATCGTGAGAAATTCGGATCGGAAAGCCATGGCGAGACGCTTGCGTTTCTGGTCGTGCCCAGCGCACGTTCGGGCGGGCTCTTACCACGGCCAAGGCGGCACGGCACTGGCTTAGGCACATGGCGGAAATGCAAACCGCGATCGGACTGATGAGCGGCACCTCGCTCGACGGCGTCGACGTGGCGCTGATCGCGACCGACGGAGAGCGGATCGCCGAGCTCGGTCCCGCGCGAACCTATCCCTATTCCGCTTCCGATCGGGCATGCCTGAAGCGGGCGCTCGACGCCGCTCCGGGCGCGACGGACCGGAACGATCGTCCTCCGGAGCTTGCCGAGGCCGAACGGCTCGTCACGGACCGGCACGCCGAAGCGGTCGCCGCCTTCCTCGCGGAATCCGGGCGAAAGGGCCGGGTCGACATCATCGGCTTCCACGGCCAGACCGTGCTGCACGATCCGGGCCGCGGCCTCACGATCCAGATCGGCGACGGGCAGGCACTCGCCGATCGCACCCGGATCCCCGTGGTCTGGGACATGCGCGCGGCGGACGTCGCGGCGGGCGGGCAGGGGGCGCCGCTCGTGCCGGTCTTCCACCGCGCGCTGGTCGCGCGTTCGGGCCTCGCAGGCCCGGTCGTGGTGGCGAATATCGGCGGCGTCTCGAACGTCACGTTCGTGGGCGGCGACGGCACGCTCCTCGCCTTCGACGCGGGCCCGGGCAACGCGCTCATCGACGACTGGATGCTGGCGCGGACCGGCGAGCCGGTCGACCGCGACGGCAGGGTGGCCGCGGGCGGCACGCCGCACGAGGAGCTCGTCCGGCTCTTCCTGACCGACCCGTTCTTCGCCCTCGCACCGCCGAAGTCGCTCGACCGCGCTCATTTCGACCTTGCGGCTCTCGGCGATCTCGAGACGGCGGACGGCGCTGCGACGCTCGCCCATGTCACCGCCGCCGCGCTGGCGGCCGCGACGATTCACCTTCCGGAACCACCGCGCGCCTGGATCGTCTGCGGCGGCGGACGCCGCAACCCCTACCTCATGCGCGCGCTCGGCGAGCGCCTCGCATGCCCGGTCAGCCCCGCCGAGGCGATCGGCTTCGACGGCGATGCCGTCGAGGCGCAGGCCTTCGGCTTCCTCGCAGTGCGGGCGGCGCGGGGCGAGCCGATCACGTTTCCGCAGACCACCGGCGTGCCACGGCCGATGCCGGGCGGCGTCCGCAGCGATCCGCGCCCGGCCTGAGCCTGGCCGTTCGCGTCAGACCGCCGCGGCGATCTTGGCGAGCCGCATGTCGAGATAGTGCGAGCAGGTCTCGATCAGCTCGTCCGTCTTGCTTTCGAAGAAATGGTTCGCGCCCGGAACCACGGCGTGGTCGATCACGATGCCCTTCTGCGCCTTCAGCTTGTCGACGAGACCCTGCACCGCGTCGGCGGGCGCGACCTTGTCCTGATCGCCCGCAATGATGAGGCCCGAGGACGGGCAGGGGGCAAGGAACGAGAAGTCGTAGAGGTTCGGCTGCGGCGCGATCGACATGAATCCCTCGACCTCGGGCCGGCGCATCAGCAGCTGCATGCCGATCCAGGCGCCGAACGAGAAGCCGGCGATCCAGACGCCGCGCGAATCCGGGTGCAGGCTCTGCACCCAGTCGAGCGCGGAGGCCGCGTCCGAAAGCTCACCCACGCCATGATCAAAATAGCCCTGGCTGCGGCCGACTCCCCGGAAGTTGAACCGGAGCGTCGTGAAGCCACGCTCCTGGAACATGTAGAAGAGCCGGTAGACGATCTGATTGTTCATCGTGCCGCCGAAGCGGGGATGCGGATGAAGAATCAGTGCGATCGGCGCAGTCTTCTTCTTTGCGGGCTGGTATCGGCCTTCAAGCCGGCCTTCCGGTCCGGCGAAGATGACCTCTGGCATATCTTCGATCCTGTCTAACGAACTGCGCGCGCGTCGGGGGATTCCTTGACACGCCTCGGCCTCGCGCCTACACCCAGTTTGGAATTGTTCAAAACTAGGTGGGTTCGCCCGGCCGGCGCCGCAAGGCCGCTATGTAAACACCAAAGCGCGGAGCGGATTCAAGTTTTTCGGGTGGCGAGAGAGCTGGCATGCGTGAGGCGCGCATCTATTTCGACGCGAATGCCGGGGTGCCTCTCACCGAGGAGGCGCGCTCGGCCGTGATTGCTGCGCTCGGTGTCTGCAATCCGTCGTCCGTCCATGCCGAGGGGCGCAGTGCGCGCCACCTGGTGGAGCAGGCGCGGTCGGCGGTGGCCGCGCTCGCGGGCGCCCGGCCCGACGCGGTGACCTTCACGAGCGGTGCGACGGAGGCCGCCGTCCATGCGCTTGCACCGGTCATTCTCGACGGCAGCCGGGAGTCCCGGGTCGGCGCGCTCTATGTCGGCGCCACGGAGCACCCTTGCGTCCTTGCCGGCGGCCGTATCGCGCGCGGCGCCACCCGGACCGTTCCCGTCGACCGGTCGGGTGTGGCGGATCTCGCCGCGCTCGAGGCGATGCTCCGCGACCATGGCGCGGAAGCGGGCGTGCCGCTCGTCGCCCTGATGCTCGCCAACAACGAGACCGGGGTCGTGCATCCCATCGCGGAGGCGGCTGCGATCGTGAAGCGGTACGGCGGCTATCTCCTCTGCGACGCGGTGCAGGGGGCCGGCCGCCTGCACCTCGACATCCGCGCGCTCGGCGCCGATTTCCTGACGATCTCGGCCCACAAGATCGGCGGTCCGCAGGGCGCGGGCGCGCTCGTGCTCGCCGACGAGGCAGTGCGCCCCGCGCCGCTCCTGAGCGGCGGCGGGCAGGAGCGGCGGCGCCGCGCCGGTACGGAAAATGTCGCCGCGGTCGCCGGCTTCGGCGTTGCGGCGCAGCACGCGCGACACCACATCTCGGAGGCCGGTCGCATCGCTTCACTGAGGAGCAGGCTCGAGGCCGGGCTGCGGACCGTCGCGCCGGGCGCGCTGATCATGGGCGAGACTGCCGAGCGCATCCCGAACACCACCCTCTTCGCGGTTCCGGGGATCGCGGCCGAGACGGCGGTGATCGCGTTCGACCTCGAAGGGGTCGCGGTGTCGGCGGGCGCCGCATGCTCTTCGGGCAAGGTCGCCGAGAGCCATGTTCTCCGCGCCATGGGCTTCGACCCGGAGCTTGCGCGGGCCGGCATCCGCGTCAGCCTGCCATTTGCGGCGGGCCAGGCGGAGGTGGATGAATTCGTTGGAATCTGGGGCGCGATCCATGCGCGCCTGCGGCCCGTCCGGGCCGCTTGAGAGGAATACAAGGAGAGGCGTATGCCAGCCGTTCAGGAAACCATCGAGCAGGTCCGCGCGCTCGATGTCGACAAGTACAAGTACGGCTTCGAGACGCAGATCGAATCCGACCTCGCGCCGAAGGGCCTGAACGAGGAGACCGTCCGTCTTATCTCGGCCAAGAAGGGCGAGCCGGAATGGATGACGGACTGGCGGCTCGAGGCGTTCCGGCGCTGGCAGACCATGTCGGAGCCGCAATGGGCGCGCGTCCACTACCCGAAGATCGACTACCAGGAGTTGCACTATTACGCGGCGCCGAAGTCGATGAGCGGGCCGAGGAGCCTTGACGAGGTCGACCCCGAGATCCTCGCCACCTACGAGAAGCTCGGAATTCCGCTGAAGGAGCAGGAGATTCTGGCGGGCGTCCGCAACGCCGAGACGGGCGACGGCCTCGACGGCGAAGGCGGCGGGGAATATGGCAGCGGGCGCGTCGCGGTCGATGCCGTGTTCGATTCCGTCTCCGTGGTGACCACCTTCAAGAAGGAGCTCGCCAAGGCCGGCGTCATCTTCATGCCGATCTCGGAGGCGATCCGCGAGCATCCCGAGCTCGTGCGGAAATATCTCGGCTCGGTGGTCCCGGTCAGCGACAATTTCTTCGCGACGCTGAACTCCGCGGTCTTCTCCGACGGCTCGTTCGTCTACATCCCGAAGGGCGTCCGCTGCCCGATGGAGCTCTCGACCTATTTCCGCATCAACGAGCGGAAGACCGGCCAGTTCGAGCGCACGCTGATCATCGCCGACGAGGGCTCCTATGTGAGCTACCTGGAAGGCTGCACGGCGCCCGTCCGGGACGAGCACCAGCTGCATGCGGCGGTCGTCGAGCTCGTCGCGCTCGACGACGCGGAGATCAAGTATTCCACCGTCCAGAACTGGTATCCGGGCGACGCCGAGGGCCGGGGCGGCGTCTACAATTTCGTGACGAAGCGCGGCGACTGCCGCGGCAGGAACGCCAAGATCTCGTGGACGCAGGTCGAAACCGGCTCCGCCATCACCTGGAAATATCCATCCTGCATCCTGCGCGGCGACGGGTCGCGCGGCGAGTTCTACTCGATCGCGATCTCAAACGGCCGCCAGCAGGTCGATTCCGGCACCAAGATGATCCATCTCGGCAAGAACACGTCGAGCCGCATCATCTCGAAGGGCATCGCCGCCGGCCGCTCCGACAACACCTATCGCGGGCTCGTCTCGGCGCACCGCAAGGCGTCCAACGCGCGCAACTTCACGCAGTGCGACTCGCTTCTCATCGGCGACAAGTGCGGCGCCCATACCGTGCCCTACATCGAATCGAAGAACGCGAGCGCGGTCTTCGAGCACGAGGCGACGACCTCCAAGATCTCCGACGACCAGATGTTCTACTGCCTGCAGCGCGGCATGAGCGAGGAGGAGGCGGTGGCGCTCATCGTCAATGGCTTCGTCCGCGACGTGCTGCAGCAGCTGCCGATGGAGTTCATGGCCGAGACGCAGAAGCTGATCGGCATCAGCCTCGAGGGCAGCGTCGGGTGACGGCGGAACCGGAGGAACCGGTTCCGGGGCGTCTTCGGGCCGTGCGCGGCCGCGCGGGCGGGACGGCGGACCGGAACGGGACCATGAGCGGCGCCTCCGCGCAGTGCCGAACCGCCTGAAGGCGCGCTCGCAAGTTCACGAATCGCGCGGAAGCCGCGCCTGTTGACGAACCGGCCGCGCGGCGGCCGCCAAGGATTGGAAAAGATGCTCGAGATCAAGAACCTGCACGTCGAAGTCGAGGGCAAGGAGATCCTCCGCGGGATCGACCTCTCCGTCGAGGACGGCACGGTGCACGCCATCATGGGCCCGAACGGCTCGGGCAAGTCGACGCTCTCCTACGTGCTCGCCGGCAAGGAGGAGTACGAGGTGACGGCCGGCGAGGTGCTCTTCAACGGACGGAACCTCCTCGAGATGGAGCCGGACGAGCGGGCCGCGGCGGGCGTGTTCCTGGCCTTCCAGTATCCGATCGAGATCCCGGGCGTCGGCACGATGACCTTCCTGCGCACCGCGCTCAATGCGCAGCGCAAGGCGCGCGGCGAGGGCGAACTCTCGACGCCGGAATTCATGCGGCTCGTGCGCGAGGCCGCCCAGCGGCTCAACATCTCCTCCGAGATGCTGAAGCGGCCGCTCAATGTCGGATTCTCCGGCGGCGAGAAGAAGCGCAACGAGATCCTGCAGATGGCGCTCCTCGCGCCGACCCTCTGCGTCATGGACGAGACCGATTCCGGCCTCGACATCGATGCGCTCAGGATCGTCGCCGAAGGGGTCAACGCGCTGCGCGCGCCGAACCGCTCCTTCGTCGTCATCACGCACTACCAGCGCCTCCTCAACCACATCGTGCCGGACGTGGTGCACGTGATGTCGCGCGGCCGGATCGTGCGGACCGGCGGTCCCGAGCTCGCCCTCGAGCTCGAGGAGAAGGGCTATGCCGACTATGTGGAGGAGGCTGCCTGATGGCCGAGCCGACCCGCATCCGCACCAAGGCCGAAGAGGCGCTGGCGAACCATTTCGCCGCGCTCGACGGCGACGACCCGATCCGGGAGATCCGGGCGACCGCGTTCGACGCGTTCCTTTCGAAGGGCCTGCCGCACCGGCGGATCGAGGACTGGAAGTATACGGACCTGCGCAACCTCATGCGCGAGGCGCCGGGACCGGCCGTTCCGGCCGGCATCGACGACGCCAGGGCGGCGCTCGCCGGAGCGGACGTCTTCGATGGCGTCGACCGTGCGCGCCTCGTGTTCGTGAACGGCGTCTTCATGCCGAGCCTCTCCGACATGGCGGGGGTCGCTGGCGACATCGAGTTCGCGTCGCTCAACGCCTTTCTCGCCCGCGGCGGCGCGGTCCTCGATCGCTTCGCGGGAACCGATCCGGGCGAGTCGCCGATCCTCGCGCTCAACAGCGCCTTCGTCCGCGACGGCGCGATCCTGCGCGTGAAGGACGGCGCGAAGCTCTCCCGCGCCGTCGAGATCGCGAACGTCTTCGCCGGGGGGAAGCCGGGGCTCCAGACGATGCGCCACCAGGTCCGGATCGGCCGGGGCGCGGAGGCCACCATCCTGGAGACCTTCTCCGGCCCCGACGGCGTGGCCTACCAGACCAACGCGGTGACCGAGGTCCAGGTCGACGCCGACGCCAGGGTCCGCTGGGTCGTCGCGCAGGAGGAGGGCGCCGAGGCCATCCACCTCCACATGCTGATCCCGCGGATCGCCGACCGGGCGGTGTTCGACCCGTTCAACTTCGCGACCGGCGCCAGGGTGGCCCGGGCGGAAATCCGGCTCGCCTTCGAGGGGGAGGCCGCCTCCGCAGGGATTCGCGGCATTGCGGTCGCGCGCGGCCGCCAGCACCTCGACGCGACGCTGATCGTCGACCACGCACTGCCGAACTGCACGAGCAAGGAACTCTTCAAGGCGGCCATAGGCGGCGAGGCGAAGGGCGTCTTCCAGGGCAAGATCATCGTCAGGCCCGATGCGCAGAAGACGGACGGCCAGATGATGAGCCAGGCGCTGCTCCTCTCCGACGGGGCGGAGTTCTCCAACAAGCCCGAGCTCGAGATCTTCGCCGACGACGTCATCTGCGGCCACGGCGCCACCTGCGGGCAGATCGACGAGGACATGCTCTTCTTCCTGCGCTCGCGCGGCATCGACAAATCCGAGGCGGAACGCCTGCTGATCCAGGCGTTCCTGGCGGAGGCGATCGAGGAGATCGGCGAGGAGGCCGTGGTCTCGGCGCTCGAGGCCCGCACCCGGCACTGGCTCGGGGCCGAGCAGGAGGTTCTCTCAGCGTGACCCCGAACGGCGCCTACGACGTCGAGGCGATCCGCCGCGACTTTCCGATCCTGTCGCGCACGGTCTACGGCAAGCCGCTCGTCTATCTCGACAGCGGCGCGTCGGCCCAGAAGCCGCTGGCGGTGCTCGATGCGGTCACCCGCGCCTACACGCAGGAATATGCGAACGTCCATCGCGGGCTCCATTTCCTTTCGAACGCCGCGACGGAAGCCTATGAGAACGCGCGCGGAATCGTGCGCGGCTTCCTGAACGCGCCGTCCGCCGACGAGATCGTCTTCACGCGCTCCTCGACCGAGGCGATCAACCTCGTCGCGCAGTCCTTCGGGGGCATGCGGATCGGCGAGGGCGACGAGATCGTGATCTCGCTCCTCGAGCACCATTCCAACATCGTGCCCTGGCACTTCTTCCGGGAGCGCCGCGGCGCCGTCATCAGGTGGATCCCCGTCCACGACGACGGCTCGCTCGACATGGAGGCGTTCGAGCGCCTCCTCGGGCCGCGCACCAGAATGGTCGCGGTGACGCACATGTCGAACGTGACCGGGACGATCGTGCCCGTGGCGGAGATCTGCCGGCTCGCGCATGAGCGCGGCATCCCGGTCCTCGTCGACGGCAGCCAGTCGGCGGTCCACCTGCCGATCGACGTGCAGGCGCTCGGCTGCGACTTCTTCGTCTTCACCGGGCACAAGACCTACGGCCCGACCGGCATCGGCGTGCTGTGGGCCAGGCGGGAGCATCTCGAGGCGATGCCGCCCTTTCTCGGCGGCGGCGAGATGATCCGCGACGTGACCGAGGACTGGGTCACCTACGGCGATCCTCCGCAAAAATTCGAGGCCGGAACGCCGCCGATCGTGCAGGCGATCGGGCTGGGCGCGGCGCTGCAGTACATGGAATCGGTCGGTCGCGAGGCGATCGCGGCGCACGAGGCGGACCTTGCGCGCTATGCCCACGAGCGGCTCGAGGCGATGAACTTCATCCGCATCTTCGGCCATGCGCCGGGGAAGGGAGCGATCATCGCCTTCGAGATGCAGGGCGCGCACGCCCATGACGTCGCGACGATCATCGATCGGGAAGGAATCGCGGTGCGCGCCGGCACGCATTGCGCTCAGCCGCTCCTCGCCCGCTTCGGCGTGACCTCGACCTGCCGCGCCTCGTTCGGGCTCTATAATACCCGGGAAGAAGTCGATACCCTTGTGAAGGGGCTGAGCAAGGCCCATTCTTTCTTCGCGTGACGAGAACGGCATGATCGACAGCACCGAGACGACCGCGGCCCCCGAGGCCGAGGAAGCTGCACCGAACGCGATCGCGGTCGAGGGCGGCAGCATTCCGACCGACGAGCTGGAACGGCTCACCTCCGACATCGTGGGCGCGCTGAAGACCGTCTACGATCCGGAGATTCCGGCCGACATCTACGAGCTCGGGCTCATCTACAAGGTCGACATCGACGACGACCGCCAGGTCAACATCGACATGACGCTGACCGCGCCGGGCTGCCCCGTCGCGGGCGAGATGCCGAGCTGGGTCGAAGACGCGGTCGGTGCCGTCGCCGGCGTCTCGGGCGTCAGGGCGAACATCGTCTTCGATCCCCCCTGGTCGCCGGACCGCATGTCCGAGGAGGCGAAGACGGCGATCGGATGGTGGTGACGACGCACCCTTCCGCCGTACTGGATTTCCTGTCGCTCAGTTCATAGATTTCCGCCATGGCACTTCCAGGCAGATTCCAGGTCATACGCCTCACCGACGCGGCGGCCGTGCGCGTGCGAGAGATCGTCGCCAACGCGGGCGGTGCGACGGCCGGCATCCGCATCGGCGTGAAGAACGGCGGCTGCGCCGGCATGGAATACACGGTCAAGCTCGCCGAAGAGGCCGCCAAGGGCGACGATGTCGTCGACCTCGGCACCGCCAAGGTGTTCGTCGATCCCGCCGCCACCTTGTTCCTGCTCGGCACCGAGATGGATTACGAGGAGACCAAGCTCCGGTCGGGCTTCGTCTTCAACAATCCGAACCAGGTCTCGGCCTGCGGCTGCGGCGAATCGGTGACGCTGAGGGCGGCCGATCCATCCGCGCTCCAGGCGCAGCAGGCCTAGGCGCGCGGCTCGCCCGGCCGGATGGATCTCTTCGATCGGCTGCGCACGGGGGCCGAAGCCGAGTGGCGGGCCTATACACGGCACGAATTCGTCCGCGGGATGGGGACCGGCACGCTGCCGGAAAGCGCGTTCCGCCACTATCTCGTGCAGGACTATCTGTTCCTGATCCATTTCGCGCGCGCCTACGCGCTGGCCGTCTACAAGGGTCGCTCGCTCGCGGAGATGCGCGGGGCGCATGAGGGGCTGAAGGCCATTCTCGACGTGGAGATGGGCCTCCATGTCCGGCTTGCGGCCTCCTGGGGCATCACTGCGGGAGATCTCGAGGCCGCGCCAGAGGCGCGCGCGACGATGGCCTATACGCGCTTCGTGCTGGAGGCGGGGTTGCGCGGCGATCTCCTGGACCTTCACGTTGCGCTTGCGCCCTGCGTGGTCGGCTATGCGGAGATCGCGCGCGATCTGGCGGGCTCGGCGAGCGGGGAGGGCAATCCCTACCGCGTCTGGATCGACGAATATGCCGGGCCGGCTTACCAGGATGTCGCGGCCGCCGCGCGTGCCGATCTCGACCGTCTGGCCGAGCGCGCGCTGACCGAGGCCCGGTTCCCCGACCTCCTGAAGCTCTTCGGCCAGGCTTGCCGGCTCGAGGCCGACTTCTGGCAGATGGGCCTCACGGGTGCGGACTGAACCACCATGGACCGCGACTTCATCAGGGACCTGTTCGCCCCCTTCGCCGACGTTTCCGTCCGCCGGATGTTCGGCGGCTTCGGCGTCTACCGGGACGGCCTCATGTTCGCGCTGGCAACAGGCGGCGAGATCTATGTGAAGGCCGATGCGGCGAGCCGCGCGATCTTCGAGGCGGCGGGCTCGTACCCGTTCGCCTATATGGCGAAGGAGCGCCGGGTCGAGACGTCCTACTGGCTCCTGCCGGCAGAGGCGCTCGACGATCCGGACGCGATGGCGCGCTATGCCGGCCTCGGCCTCGAGGCCGCGCTGCGGGCGCAGGCAGGGAAGGGGCGCAAGCCGAAGCGTGAGGTGTAAGAGGAGGCGGAAAGGCGCCTGCGCCTTCAGGCGTCCTCTGTCGTCTCCACGTTGCGCGGCAGCTTCACCGGGCGCAGCAGGAAGGCCGGCACGTGGTCGGCGAAGCCAACGGCCCGCGAGGCATCCTCGAGATCCTCCTCGCGCTCGCGCCGGCGCTCGCCGCGCCGATTCCGGCTCGGCTTCTCGTCGGAGCGCGCGCGCGGCTTCTCCGCCTTCGGCTCCGCAGCCGTTGCGACCGCTGCTTCGTCCTCGCCCGCCTCGGACTTGCCGCTCCTGCGGCGGCGGCGGGACTTCCGCCCCTCGCCGTCGGCCGAGAGTTCGTCCCCGGCGGGCTTGCCGCGGCTGCGGCCACGACCGCGCGGCACGTCCTCCTCTTCCCCGGCCGACCCGGAGAAGTCCGTTTCGCCCCAGGGGATTTCCTGCCCGATCAGCTTCTCGATGGCCTGGACATATTTCGTCTCGGGCTTCGTGACGATCGTCAGCGACTCGCCGGAGCGTCCGGCGCGCCCGGTGCGGCCGATGCGGTGGACATAGTCCTCGGCATGCGTGGGGACGTCGAAGTTGAAGACGTGGCTCACGGCCGGGATGTCGAGCCCGCGCGCGGCGACATCGCTTGCGACGAGGATCGCGATCTGGCCGTCGCGGAAGGCGTCGAGCGTCCTCAGGCGGGCGTGCTGGTCCATGTCGCCGTGCAGCGCCCCGGCCGAGTAGCCATGGCGCTCGAGCGAGCGGTGGAGCGTCGCCACGTCGCGCTTGCGGTTGCAGAAGACGATCGCGTTCTTGAGGTTCTCGGCGCCGTCGATGAGGCGGCGGAGCGTCGCCCGCTTGTCGTGCGGCTTGGAGCCCGAAGCGATGAGCTTCTGCGTGATGTTCTCGGCCGTGGAGGACGCCTTGGAGACCTCGATGCGAACCGGATCACGCAGGAACTTGGCGGCGAGTTCGCCGATCGCCGCCGGCATGGTCGCGGAGAACAGCATGGTCTGGCGCGTCGGCGGCAGCAGCTTCACGATCCGCTCGATATCCGGGATGAAGCCCATGTCGAGCATGCGGTCCGCCTCGTCGATGACGAGGAACTCGACCCCGGTCAGGAGCAGCCGCCCACGCTCGAAATGGTCGAGCAGCCGGCCCGGCGTCGCAATCAGGACGTCCGCGCCGCGCGTGATCTTCTTGTCCTGCTCATCGAACGAGACGCCGCCGATGAGGAGCGCCACGTTGAGCTTGTGGTTCACGCCGTAGCGGTCGAAGCTCTCCTGCACCTGGGCGGCGAGCTCGCGGGTCGGCTCCAGCACCAGGGTGCGCGGCATGCGCGCGCGGGCACGCCCCTGCTCGAGGATCGTGAGCATCGGCAGCGTGAAGGAGGCCGTCTTGCCGGTCCCCGTCTGCGCCAGCCCGAGCACGTCGCGCCGTGCGAGCACGTGCGGGATCGCCTGCTCCTGGATGGGAGTGGGGGTGGTGTAGCCGACCGCCTTGACGGCCGATACGACCTTGTCGCTTAATCCTAGATCGTCGAAGCTCATCTGAAGATGGGTTGGCGCGGGCGGAAGATCATCGCCGCGGCGCGAGTTCGAACTTGCGCGGAAAATAGGGACGGAAGGCGCCGAGTCAAGGCGCACCGACCGCATTCCGCCCGATCCGGCACGAAAATGTGCCGGTTCGGCCAGCCGTCCCGGCCTTTTCCCGCTCCGAACTTCAGATGTCGAGGTCGTGGGCGAAAGCCGCGCGCTCCTGGATGAAGGCGAAGCGGTCTTCGGGCTTGTTGCCCATCAGCCGGGTCACGGTGTCCTTCGTCAGCTGGATCTCGCCGTCCACGATGTCGACCCGGAGCAGCGTGCGCTTCTTCGGATCCATCGTCGTGTCCTTGAGCTGCTGCATCGGCATCTCGCCGAGACCCTTGAAGCGGCTGATCTCGATCTTGCCGCGGCCGTCGAATTCGTTCGCGATCAGCGCATCGCGGTGGGCGTCGTCGCGGGCATAGAGCACCTTCGCGCCCTGCGCGATCCGGAAGAGCGGCGGGACGGCGAGGAAGAGATGGCCCTCGCGGACGAGCTCCGGCATCTCGCGGTAGAAGAACGTGATGAGGAGCGAGGCGATGTGGGCGCCGTCGACATCGGCGTCGGTCATGATGACGACCTTGCCGTAGCGGAGGTCGCCCTCCCGGTAGCGGGAGCCGGTTCCGCAGCCGAGCGCCTGGACGAGATCCGCGAGCTGCTGGTTCTGGACCACCTTGTCGCGGCCGGCATTCGCGACATTGAGGATCTTGCCGCGCAGCGGCAGCACCGCCTGCGTGCGCCGGTCGCGCGCCTGCTTCGCCGAGCCGCCGGCGGAATCGCCTTCCACGATGAAGAGCTCGGTTTCGTCGCGCGCGCTCGCGCTGCAATCGGCGAGCTTGCCCGGAAGCCGGAGCTTCTGCGTCGCGGTCTTGCGGGCGACCTCCTTTTCGCGGCGCCGGGCCAGCCGCTCGTCCGCGCGCTCGATGACCCAGTCGAGCAGCTGGCCGGCCTGGCTCGGCGAGGCGGTGAGCCAGTGCTCGAAGGAATCGCGGATGGCATTCTCCACGATGCGGCCGGCCTCGCCTGTCGCGAGCCGGTCCTTCGTCTGGCCGACGAACTCCGGCTCCCGGATGAAGACGGAGAGCATGCCGGCGCAGGCGACCAGGATGTCGTCGGAGGTGATCTGGGCGGCCCGCTTGTTGCCGATCATCTCGGCATAGGTCTTGAAGCCGCGCAGGAGCGCGCTCCGCAGCCCCGCTTCGTGCGTGCCGCCGTCCGGCGTCGGGATGGTGTTGCAATAGGAGCGGAGGAAGCCGTCGCCGGGATACCAGGCGATCGCCCATTCGACGGCGCCGTGCCCGCTCTGCTGCTTGGTGCGGCCGGCGAAGATCTCGCTTCCGATCAGCGTCTCGCCGGCGAGCTCCGCCTCGAGATAGTCCTTGAGGCCGCCCGGAAAGCGGAACACGGCCTTCTGCGGCACGGCCGGCTTGCCCTGGACGAGCGTCGGCGCGCACGACCAGCGGATCTCGACGCCGCCGAAGAGATAGGCCTTGGAACGCGCCGCGCGGAACAGGCGCTCCGGATCGAAGGCCGCGCCTTCGCCGAAGATCGCGGCATCGGGCCTGAAGCGGATGCGCGTGCCGCGGCGGTTCTGCACCTCGCCCGCCAGTTCGAGCCCGGAGGCCGGCTTGCCGCGCGAGAAGACCTGCCGGTAGAGCTTGCGGTCGCGCGCCACTTCCACCTCGAGCCATTCGGAGAGCGCGTTCACCACCGAGACGCCGACGCCGTGGAGGCCGCCGGAGGTCTCGTAGACCTTGGAATCGAACTTTCCGCCGGCATGGAGGGTGGTCATGATGACCTCCAGGGCGGACTTGTCCTTGAACTTCGGATGCGGGTCGACCGGGATGCCGCGCCCGTTGTCGGTCACCGAGAGCGTGCCGTCCCCTTCGAGCTCGACCTCGATCCACGAGGCGTGGCCGGCCACCGCCTCGTCCATCGAATTGTCGATCACCTCGGCGAAGAGATGGTGGAGCGCCTTCTCGTCGGTGCCGCCTATGTACATTCCGGGCCGGCGCCGCACCGGCTCCAGCCCTTCGAGAACCTCGATGTCCGCCGCCGTGTAAGCCTCGGCCGCGGGCGCGGACGCCCGCTCGGCGCGGCGTGCCGGCTTGCTGCGGGCCGGTTGCGATGCGGCCTCGGGGGCCGAGAAGAGGTCGTCCGATCTGTCCATCGGGCCCAGGTGGGAAGTCCGAATCAGAGGTTCAGTGTGACATGCCGGCGCTCGGAAGACGACCGTGGTTCGGCCTTTGTTCCAGGCCGGCGCCGCGTGATGCATAGAGGCTGCAGGGATGAAGGTCCACCCGGAGGCGCAAATCGGCGGCCGACATGCGGAGGGCGGTCGGCCAGGAGCGGGGGGCCAGAGCTTGACGGCAGGGCGGGTCCGGGACGCAAGAAGGCGGCTCCAAAGCCTGGTCGATGCTTTCGAGCCGCCTCTATACGGGTCTTCGGGTTTGTTCGACTCCCACCATTGCAAGGAGCCCGGTGGCTTCTGGGCCCATTCAAAGAGTCGGTCACGACCCGTGCGGGTTCAAATCAAACATCCGCAGTCCGCAGAATTCAGCGCTGAGCTCTCGAAGAGAGCGCTCAAACCTCCTCTTGCTCGCAGCACTTCGTTCGACGTTCTGCAGGCAGAATTGGTATTCGATTGTGGTGCCGTGTCTGGCCGATCGAGCGAGCCCGACTCGAACTCTACCCAATCGGCCCGATCTCCTCCGGAGGATTCATTTTCGTAGACCTCCTTTCATCGGAATGACTTGAGTCTACGCGGATCGGAGCGGCCGTCAAGCGCATCATGATGCGCGGAATCCTCCGCTCCCGAGGCGGCGCGCGAAAGGGCCGGCGTTGGTGACATTCGCGATCCGTATCGGCTCGGACCCTCGCTTCTTGGCGGACGTCGCACGGGCCGGGGAATGCGGCCTGTCCCGGGTGCCGTGCCGCTAGCGGTCGATCCGGCTCGTGAACCAGCGCGTCAGGCGGTTCCACACGTCGTTCTTCCCGACCTGGTCTTCGATGCCGTGCTCGAGATTGGGATTGTCGTTGATCTCGATGACGTAGACGCCGTTCTCGGTCTCCTTGAGATCGACGCCATAGAGGCCGTCGCCGATGAGGCTCGCAGCGCGCACGCCGGCATCGAGCACCTCCGGCGGCACCTTGTCGAGCGCGAAGGTCCGGAACCGGCCTTCCTCCGCGGTGCCGTCGGCGCGGTGGTGGACGATCTGCCAGTGCTTCTTCGCCATCTTGTACTGGCAGACGAAGAGCGGCTGCCCGGCGAGCACGCCGACGCGCCAGTCGAACTGGGTGGGGACGAATTTCTGCGCGAGCAGGAGATCGGTCTCCTTGAAGAATTCCGAGACGATGGCGCGCAGCTCCGCCATGGAATCCGCCTTGCGGACGCCGCGGCTGAACGAGCCGTCCGGGATCTTCACGACGACCGGGAAGCCCATCTGGTCCGCGACCTGCTCGAGGTCGCCGTCCTCCTGGATCACCATGGTTTCCGGGACGGGCAATCCCGCATGGGTGAGGCGTTCCCACAGATAGACCTTGTTGGTGCAGCGGATCATCGAGACGGGATCGTCGATGACCGGCATGCCCTCCTGTGCGGCGCGCCGGGCAAAGCGGTAGGTGTGGTTGCGGATCGAGGTCGTCTCGCGGATGAAGAGGGCGTCGAACTCGGCGATCCTCGCGAGATCCTTCCGCGTGATCGGCTCGACCTCCACGCCGAGCGGCGCCGCGACCTTGGCCCAATAGCGCAGCGTCTCCGCATTGCTGGGCGGCAGCTGCTCCTTCGGGTCGTAGAGGACCGCGACGGAATAGCGTGGCGTGTTGCGCGCCTTCGGCGCCCGCCACTTGCGCGCCGTGTAGGTCTTGAGCGCGTCGCTGAAGAGCGCCTTCTGCTCCGCCTTGAACTTGCCGACCGGCGTCAGCTCGATCTTCTGGATCCGCTGCCATTCGCCGGGTTTCAGTGTGACCGTCAGCGCGGGCGCGCGGAACCAGTCGAAGATCAGCTGCCCGAAGGCGGAGAGGCGTGGATCCTCCGTTCGGCCGAAGGCGACGAACAGAGCTTTCGGAACGTCTTCGCCGGCATTCCTCAAAGCCTGGTTGAGGCACTCCTCGAGCTCCGGGATCGCATGGGCGTAGTGCGTCCGGCTGCGCAGGTCGAGGATCGTCTCCACGCTCGGGAGCACGCGATGGCCGCGCGCCTCGGCGAGCAGCGAGCAATAATAGCCCTCGGTCTGATAATTGTAGGAACGGGCGAGATTGATCACCTTCTGCCGCGCGCCGGCGAACATGAAGGGGCGCGTCACGTAGTCCTCGGTCGAGATGACGACGTGCTGGACGTCGCGCGCGGCGAGATCGCGCCGCTGACCGAGGACGATGACCCAGCTGTCCATCTCAGGCCGCGATCGGCGATGAGGCGGGGAGGGCATCCTCGCCGAAGGCACGCCGGTAGAGCAACGCCGGAGCCCCGTCGGCGTAGAACGCGGGCCGGACGCCCGTCCGCTGGTAGCCTCGGCGCTCGTAGAGGCCGATGGCGCGCGGATTGTCCGGCCGCACCTCGAGCCGGAGGCCCGCCTTGCCCGCGTGGCGCGCGGCATGCTCGGCCGCCGCGAGGAGAAGTCCGCCGATCCCGCGGCCGGCGTGGCCGGGCCCGACTGCGATCGAGTGCAGCCGCGCAAGCGGGCTCGTGCGCCGTGTCAGGATGAGCGCGTAACCGGCTATGACGCCGTCGTCTTCGGCGACCACAAGCCGTGCGCTTCGGTTCGCCAGATGGCGCTTCAGGCTTCTGCGGGAAAGCCGGTCGGACTGGAAGGCGGCCGTCTCGATCGCCTCGAGCGAATCGAGATCCGCCGCCGTTCCGGTCCTCAGGATGGGGGATTGGTCGACCATTTCGGGCTGCAGCGCCGGGAAGACTTTCGGTAGTGGAGGTAAGCGCTTACTGCGGCCACCCGGGGAGGCGAACCAAGCCGATACGGTCGCGTCAGTGCACCTAGATGAGCGAAGCCAGGGCGGGATTCAACTGGCTTGCCGCCCGGCGGTTCCGAAATTCTTCCGGTCGCGCCGGGCGGAACGCCGGCGTGCGAAGTGATTGCGCAATGCGGAAAGGCCGAACTACTCTGCGGTTTGGCACGCCGGTCCGGTCGTGACCCGGCGGAGCAAGGAGGTCCTCATGCGACACCATCTTCTGAAGCCGCTCGCCGGGCTCGCTTTGGCGGTCCTGATGACGTCGGCCGCCTCCGCGGAGGTGGTCTACACGCGGGGCAACGACGCCGATCCCGAAACCCTCGACCAGCACAAGACCTCGACCATCTCGGAGGCGAACGTCCTCAGGGACATGTACGAGGGGCTCGTGGTCTACGACGCGAAGGCGAAGGTGGTGCCGGGGGTCGCGGAGAGCTGGACCGTATCGGATGACGGCCTCACCTATACCTTCAAGCTCCGCACCGACGCCAAATGGTCGAACGGCGATCCGGTCACCGCCGGGGACTTCGTCTTCTCGCTGCAGCGGATCATGAACGCTGAGACCGGCGCCAAGTACGCCAACATCCTCTATCCCATCAAGAATGCGGAGAAGCTGAACAAGGGCGAGGCGAAGCCTGAGGAACTCGGGGTGAGGGCGGTCGACGACCACACGCTCGAGATCGTGCTCGAGAACCCGACGCCCTACTTCCTGGAACTCCTGACGCACCAGACCGGGCTGCCGGTGAACAAGGCGGCGGTCGAGAAGTTCGGCACGGACTTCGTGAAGGCCGGGAACATCGTCACGAACGGCGCCTACACGCTCCAGGAGTTCACGCCGAACGACAAGATCGTGCTCGTGAAGAACAAGGAATTCCACGACGCGGCGGACGTCAAGATCGACAAGGTCGTCTTCATCCCGTTCGAGGACCGCTCGGCCTGCCTCCGCCGCTTCGAGGCGGGCGAGGTGCAGTCCTGCTCCGACATTCCGGCCGAGCAGATGGACTACGTGAAGGAGAAGCTCGGCGACCAGGTGCACATCGCGCCCTATCTCGGCACGTATTACTACGCGATCAAGGCGGACAAGGATAAGTTCAGCGACCTGCGGGTGCGCCGGGCGCTCTCCATGGCGATCGACCGCGAGTTCGTCGCCGACGAGATCTGGGCGGGCGCCATGCTGCCGGCCTATTCCTTCGTCCCGCCCGGCATCGGCAATTACGGCGAGCCGGCCTATGCCGACTACAAGGACATGGACCAGCTCGACCGCGAGGACGAGGCGAAGAAGCTGCTCGAGGAGGCCGGCTACGGCCCCGGCAAGCCGCTCCGGGTCGAGATCCGCTACAATACCGGCGAGAACCACAAGAACACGGCGACCGCGATCGCCGACATGTGGAAGACGATCGGCGTCGAGACCAGCTTCGTCAACGTGGACGGCGCCACCCATTACGCCTATCTGCGCGACAAGGGCGATTTCGACATCGCGCGCGCCGGGTGGATCGGCGACTATTCCGACCCGCAGAACTTCCTGTTCCTGGTCGAGAGCGACAATACCGGCTTCAACTACGCGAACTACAAGAACCCCGAATACGACAAGCTGATGGACGAGGCGGCGACCACCACCGATTTGCAGAAGCGCGCCGGGATCCTGAAGCAGGCGGAAGCGATCTTCATGCGCGACCTGCCCTATATCCCCCTCCTCTATTATTCCTCGCTGAGCCTCGTCTCCGACAGGCTGACGGGGTGGGAGGACAACATCCAGAACGCGCATGCCACACGCTGGATGAGCCTCTCGCAGTAGCGGCCGCGCCGGGAGGCTCGCCCTCCCGGCCTCCTGCGATGGACGGAAAGCGGACAGCATCGCGGATCGGCGGACCCGCTGCGGCGGGGCGGGGCGAGGGCGGCTGATGCTCCGCTATGTCCTCCGCCGGATGGGAAGTGCGGTCCCCACGCTCTTCATCATCATCACCGTCTCGTTCTTCCTCATGCGCATCGCGCCGGGCGGCCCGTTCAATCTCGAGCGGCCGCTCGAGGCGAAGGTGATGGAGAACCTCAACCGCATCTACAATCTCGACAAGCCGCTCTGGCAGCAATACCTGCTCTATCTGCGCAATCTCGCCCGCGGCGATCTCGGCCCGAGCTTCGTCTACCGCGACTTCTCGGTCGGCGACCTCTTCGCGAACGGCCTTCCCGTCTCGATCCAGATCGGCGCCGCCGCCCTCCTGCTCGCGCTCCTCGTCGGCACCGCGCTCGGCGCCTTCGCGGCGCTCAGGCAGAACTCGCCGCTCGATTATCTCGTCGTCGGCGTCGCCACGTTCGGGATCACGATTCCGCCCTTCGTGGTCGCGCCGATCCTCTCGCTGGTCTTCGGCGTGATGCTCGGCTGGCTGCCGGCGGGCGGCTGGGGCAACGGCGCGCTCGCGAACAAGGTGCTGCCGGTCATCACGCTCGCGCTGCCGCAGATCGCGATCGTGGCGCGGCTCATCCGCGGCGCCACGATCGAGGCGCTCCGCTCCGACCATGTCCGCACCGCGCGGGCCTACGGGCTGCCGACCCGCGTCGTCGTGGTCGTGCATGCGCTCCGCGCGGCCGTCCTGCCGGTCGTGTCCTATCTCGGTCCGGCGGCGGCGGCCCTGCTGACGGGCTCGATCGTGGTGGAGACGATCTTCGGCATTCCCGGCATCGGCCGCTATTTCGTGCAGGCGGCGCTCAACCGCGACTATACGCTCGTGATGGGCACTGTCGTGGTCGTCTCCATCTTCGTCGTCCTCTTCAACCTGCTGGTCGATCTCCTCTATGCGGTGCTCGACCCGCGTGTCCGCTACGACTGAAGCCGGTGTCGATCGCTCTCGAGCCCATTCCGCTCGACGCCCCGGTCCGGGGCCGCTCGCTCTGGCAGGACGCCTGGGCGAGGCTCAAGCGGAACAAGGCCGCCGTCGGGAGCGCCGCCATCCTTCTCGTGATGGCGCTCGCGAGCATCGTCGGACCGTGGCTGTGGCCGCATCCCTACGACCGGGTCTACCCGCAATATGTGCGGATGCCGGCGAGCCTCGAACCCTATCCGCGCGAGGAGCGGGTCCTGCCCGAGCTGGAGCAGACCCTGAAGCGCGGCCGCGTCGACGTCATCGCCGTCGAGATGACCGATAGCGGGGTGCGCGCGGAGATCGCCTCCGAGCGCGGCATCGACCCGCGCATCACCCGCTACGTGGCGCGCAACGACCTCTTCTCGAATCCCCGGATCGCCGGGACGAGCGCCGACGGCAAGTCCGCAGTGATCGAGGCGGATGTCGCCCGGCTGCGCTTCATCGCCGGCACCGACGCGAACGGGCGGGACCTCTTCGCCCGGATCCTCATCGCGATCCGCATCTCGCTCACGATCGGGCTGCTCGCGACCTTCGTCGCGCTTCTCATCGGCGTCGCCTACGGCGCGACGGCGGGCTTTCTCGGCGGCCGCGTCGACAACGTGATGATGCGCGTGGTCGACATCCTCTATTCGCTCCCGTTCATCTTCTTCGTGATCCTCCTCGTCGTGTTCTTCGGCCGGAACTTCGTGCTGATGTTCATCGCCGTCGGCGCGATCGAATGGCTCGACATGGCGCGCATCGTGCGCGGGCAGACGCTTTCGCTGAAGCGCCGGGAATTCGTCCAGGCGGCGGAGGCGCTCGGCGTCTCCAACCGGGCGATCGTCCTGCGCCACATCATTCCGAACACGCTCGGACCGGTCGCCGTCTACATGACGCTGCTCGTTCCGAAGGTGATCCTGCTCGAGAGCTTCCTCTCCTTTCTCGGCCTCGGGGTCCAGGAGCCGCTCACGAGCCTCGGCGTGCTCATTGCGGAAGGAGCCCGCAACATCCAGGGCGCCCGCTGGCTGCTTCTCTATCCCTCGGTCGCGCTCGCGCTCATCCTCTTCGCGCTCAACTTCATCGGCGACGGCCTGCGCGACGCGCTCGACCCGAAGGAACGCTGAGATGAGCGGCGACCCGATCCTGTCGGTGCGCGACCTGCATGTCAGGTTCGCGCTGGCGAGCGGCGAGGTTCATGCCGTGCGCGGCGTCGATCTCGACGTGCAAGCGGGCGAGACGGTCGCGATCGTGGGGGAGTCCGGCTCAGGCAAGAGCCAGACGGCGATGGCCGCGATGGGGCTTCTCGCATCAAACGGAAAGGCGGCCGGCCGCATCCTCTATCGCGGCGAGGACCTCCTGAAGCTCGGTCCGCGCCGGCTCGACCGCATCCGAGGCGACCGGATCACGATGATCTTCCAGGAGCCGATGACCTCGCTCGATCCGCTCTACAGGATCGGGCGGCAGATCGCCGAGCCGATGATCCATCACCGCGGCCTCGGCGCAAGGGCGGCTCGCGCGCGGGCGATCGAGCTTCTCCGTCTCGTCAGGATGCCGCATCCGGAACGGCGCATCGATGCCTATCCGCACGAGCTTTCGGGCGGGCAGCGCCAGCGGGTGATGATCGCGATGGCGCTCGCGAACGACCCGGACATATTGATCGCCGACGAGCCCACGACCGCGCTCGACGTGACGATCCAGGCGCAGATCCTCGAACTCCTCAAGGATCTCCAGGCCAGGCTCGGCATGGCGATCGTCTTCATCACCCACGATCTCGGGATCGTCCGGCGCTTCGCGGACCGCGTCTGCGTGATGCGGGCGGGCGAGGTGGTGGAGACGGGCCGGGTCGAGCCGATCTTCGCCGACCCGAAGGCGGCCTATACGAAGATGCTTCTGGCGGCCGAGCCGACGGGACGCAAGAATCCCGTGCCGCCCGGCGCGCCCATCCTCCTCGAGGCGCGCAACCTCGCCGTCTCGTTCCATATCCCGGCCGGCTGGTTCGGCCGCTCGGCCTTCGAGCTCAAGGCGGTCGACCGGGTGACGCTCGCCCTCCGCCAGGGCCAGACGATCGGGATCGTCGGGGAATCGGGGTCGGGCAAGTCCACCCTCGGCCGTGCGCTTCTCCGCCTGATGGAGTCCGAAGGAACGATCCGGTTCGAAGGCCGCGACCTCCGGTCGATCGACCTCAGGCGAAATCCGGAGATCCGCCGCGAGCTCCAGATCGTGTTCCAGGATCCCTACGGCTCCCTTTCGCCGCGACTGACGGTCGGGCAGATCGTGACGGAGGGGCTCCTCGTCCACGAGCCCGGCCTCTCGCGGGCGGAGCGCGACAGGCGCGCCATCGCGGCGCTCGAGGAGGTGCGCCTCGATCCGGCGATGCGCGACCGCTATCCGCACGAATTTTCGGGCGGTCAGAGGCAGCGGATCGCCATTGCCCGGACGATGATCCTGAAGCCGCGCGTCGTGGTGCTCGACGAGCCGACCTCCGCGCTCGACCGCTCGGTGCAGAAGGAGATCGTCGACCTGCTGCGGGAGCTCCAGCGCGTGCACGACCTTTCCTACCTCTTCATCAGCCACGATCTCGCCGTCGTGCGCGCCCTTGCCGACGACGTGATCGTGATGCGGAACGGGCGGGTGGTCGAGCACGGGCCGGCCGACGACATCTTCGAGCATCCGCGCGACGGCTATACGCGGGCTTTGCTCTCCGCCGCCTTCGGCGGCTGGGCCGGCGGCGAGGAGCCGGAAATGCGGTCCGACGTGTCGACCGCCATGGACCTTTAGAGACCGGACGCGCATGCGCGCCGGCAAGCGAATCGCGGTAGAGCCTTCGGCGTCAACGATGTGCCGACGCGGCACCGCCCCGGAGCCCGCATGACCCGCGCCCCAGTGAAGACGAAGCTGCGCGTCGCCGTGCTCTTCGGCGGACGCTCGGCCGAGCATGACGTTTCGCTGATGTCGGCGACGAACGTGATGCGCGCGCTGGCGCCGGCGCGCTACGACGCGGTGCCGGTCTACATCACGCGCGAGGGCGTCTGGCTCCTGAGCTCGTTCGAGGGCGGGGCGCTGTCGAGGCCGGAGCGCGGAACGGAGGTCTGCCTGGTGCCCGGCGGGCGCGGCCGGATGCTTGCCCTTCCGGAAGGCGCGCCGGCCCGCGACCTGCCGAAGATCGACATGCTGTTTCCCGTGCTGCACGGGCTCCACGGCGAGGACGGATCGGTCCAGGGGCTGGCCGAGGTCGCGCGCGTGCCGCTCGCCGGATGCGGGATCCTCGGCTCGGCCGTGGCGCTCGACAAGGACATTGCGAAGCGGCTCCTCAGGGAGGCGGGCCTCGCCACCGCGCGCTCCGTGACCATCGAGGCGGCGAGCCCGCCCGGCTTCGCCGAGGTCGAGCGGGCGCTCGGGCTGCCGGTCTTCATCAAGCCGGCGCGGCAAGGCTCCTCAGTCGGGGTCAGCAAGGTCGCCGGGCCCGGCGAATTCCGGAAGGCGCTCGCGGAAGGCTTCAGGCACGACCGCAAGCTGCTCGCCGAAGAGTTTGTCCGCGGCCGCGAGATCGAATGCGCCGTGCTCGAGGACGTTGCGGGCGGCCTGTTCGTTTCGCGCCCCGGCGAGATCGTCCCCGCCGAGAGCCACGGCTTCTACAGCTACGATGCGAAATATGTCGATGCGGCCGGCGCGGCCCTGAAAGTCCCGGCCGATCTGCCGGAGGCGGTCGAGGGCCTGGTCAGGGAGATGGCCGGAAGGGCCTTCAGGGCGGCCGGCTGCGACGGCATGGCGCGCGTCGACTTCTTCGTGACGGCCGACATGCGGGTCCTCGTCAACGAGATCAACACGATTCCCGGTTTCACCGATATCAGCATGTATCCGAAGGCGATGGCGGCGAGCGGCGTCGGCTATGCCGAGATCATCGACCGGCTGGTGGAGCACGGGCTGGCACGGGCGCGCCGGACGGCCTGAGCGAGGCCTGCCGAGCTGGCACCGGCCGCGGCCGGCAGGCGGCGCTGCTTCGCGGCCGCCGCGGCCTAGATGATCTCGTCTGCGTAGTCGCCGTAGTCGATCGTCAGCTCCTCGCGCGCCCGGATCGGGCGGCGGGCGAAGAGCCGGATGGTACCGCGCGCTTCGTCGAGGGCGAAGTCGCAGGTCGGATCGCTGTCGTGGTTGATGAAGGAGATGGGCCCGATCGCGAGCGCGCACCACGGCACCTGGGATCCGGCTTCGTCGTCGCGAAGATAGAAGACGTAATCCTTCATGGAGGTGCGCCGGACGATCTCCATCTCGTCCGGCGACAGGATCAGGATGGGACACTCGGCGATCAACTCGCCCGGGTCCGCGCACCGCGTGCTGAAACATCCGTCGCCGTGAACCTGCGACGGCGCTATCGCCAGACCCATCTCGGCCTCGCCCTTGGTCAATTGGCCAAAGTTCAAGCACAATGCCGCGCATACGCAAGTGTTCCTGCCGCCAATGCGGACCGCAGGGGAGAATTTCCGCTTCGCGGCGGAACCGGATCGGCGCTGCCGCGGCCGCACGCGTGCCCTTCCGCCCTCACGGATCGCGGAGCGCGACTTCCCAATCGGTGACATGTGCGTGAGTCCGCTCAACGGGCCTCGACCCGGCCACCATATGGGGCGTAGTCGATGAGCCGAAATCTCCGATGGAGGGGACCATGATGAGCAAGCGCCTGTTCCTGGGAGCGGGTCTCGCCGGCCTCGGCGCCGCTGCCGCCGGCCTTATCGGCCGCGGCCGGATCGCCGACAGCGCGTCGGCCGAGACCTTCGAGATCGCGAGATCCGACGCGGAATGGAAGCGCCTTCTGACGCCCGAGCAATATTACGTGCTGCGCGAGGAAGGAACGGAGCGCGCCGGCACCAGCCCGCTCAACAACGAAAAGCGTGCCGGCATCTTCCACTGCGCCGGCTGCGACCTTCCGGTCTATTCCTCGAAGACGAAATACGAGAGCGGCACCGGCTGGCCGAGCTTCTGGGAATCGCTGCCGAACGCGATCGGCACGAAGGAGGACAACAGCTTCTTCATGCGCCGGACCGAGGTCCATTGCCGCCGCTGCGGAGGCCATTTCGGCCACATCTTCGACGACGGTCCGCCGCCGACCGGCAAGCGCCACTGCCTGAACGGCGTCGCCCTGCGCTTCGCTCCGGGCGAGGCGGAGCCCGCCTCGACCTGACCTCCGCCCGGAGGGGCAGACGAGAGCCGGCCCGCGCTCCTGGCGCGGGCCGGTCCCGCCGATTTCGCCCCGTCATGGCTGGCATGTGCGCCGCTTCGGTAGCGCCGGACCTGCGATCGCGGTAAGAGACCGCCAGCAGACAAGCGGGGGAAGCGCATGGCCGAAAGGGGCTACGACGTCATCGTGATCGGAGCCGGCCCGGGCGGCTATGTGACGGCCATCCGGTCGGCGCAGCTCGGGTTTCGCACCGCCATCGTCGAGAAGTCGCATCTCGGCGGCATCTGCCTCAATTGGGGCTGCATCCCGACCAAGGCCCTGCTGCGCTCCGCCGAAGTCTACGGCCTGATGAGCCACGCGAAGGAATTCGGCCTTTCCGCCTCCGGGATCGGCTTCGACATCGGCGCGGTCGTGAAGCGGTCGCGCGGCGTCGCCGGCCAGCTCAGCCAGGGCGTCGGCTTCCTCATGCGGAAGAACAAGATCGACGTGATCTGGGGCACCGCCAGGCTCGCCGGCAAGGGCCGGGTGCAGGTCGCCGCGGCGGAGAACGCGCCGAAGGGTGCGCTCGGCGGCGGCGATTACGAGGCGAAGCACGTCATCCTCGCCACCGGAGCGCGGCCGCGCGCGCTGCCCGGGCTCGAGCCCGACGGGAAGCTCGTCTGGACCTATTTCGAGGCGATGGCGCCCGACGCGATGCCGAAATCGCTGCTTGTCATCGGCTCCGGCGCGATCGGGATCGAGTTCGCATCCTTCTACCGCACGCTCGGCGCCGAGGTGACGGTGGTCGAGATCCTGCCGCAGATCCTCCCGGTCGAGGATGCCGAGATCGCGGCGCATGCCCGCAAGCGCTTCGAGAAGCAGGGCATCCGCATCCTGACCGAGGCGAAGGTCGCGAAGCTCGACAAGGGCGCGAACGACGTCACCGCGACGATCGAGCTGAAGGACGGCAAGACCGAGGCGCTGAAGGTCGACCGCGTCATCTCGGCCGTCGGGGTGGTCGGCAATGTCGAGGGGCTCGGCCTCGAGGAACTCGGCGTCAGGACCGAACGCGGGATCATCCTGGCCGATCCGTTCGGCCGGACCAGCGTGGAAGGCGTCTATGCGATCGGCGACGTCGCCGGTCCGCCGATGCTCGCGCACAAGGCCGAGCACGAGGGCGTCGTCTGCGTCGAGGCGATCAAGGGCCTCCATCCGCATGCCATGGACAAGGCGAAGATCCCGGGCTGCACCTATTGCAACCCGCAGATCGCCTCCGTCGGCCTCACCGAGGCCAAGGCCAGGGAGGCGGGCCACGAGGTGAAGGTCGGCCGCTTCCCGTTCGTCGGAAACGGCAAGGCGATCGCCCTCGGGGAGCCGGAGGGCCTGGTGAAGACGGTGTTCGACGCGAAGACGGGCCAGCTTCTCGGCGCCCACATGGTCGGGGCGGAGGTGACGGAACTCGTCCAGGGCTTCGTGATCGCGATGAATCTGGAGACGACGGAGGAGGAGCTGATCCAGGCGGTCTTCCCCCATCCGACGCTCTCCGAGACGATGCACGAGAGCGTGCTCGATGCCTACGGCCGGGTGATCCACGTCTAGGACGCTCTTGGCCGGATTGGGGGCGAGAGCCGCGCCTGTGCGTCTCCGTGAGAGGGAGAGGGGGCCGATGGACAAACCCCATGCGTTGCTGCGGCGCGCGATCGGCTTCGCCATTGCGGCGATGCTGGTCTTTGGCGCCTCTGCGGCCCCCGCCCAGTCGGACATGCCCGGCCCGGAGGAGAACCGGGCGCGGTCCGGCCAGGTCCTCGATTTCGATCCGCAGGGCGGCGACGCCTCCGTCACGGCGGCGAGCGTGGCGATCACCGGTCGGGCGCGCGATGTCCGCGCCGCCGGCGCCCTGGTGAGCGTCCGCGGCGAGGTGGAACGGAGCGTCCGGGTCGCCGGAGCGAAGGTCTCGGTCGCGGGCGCCATCGGTCGGGCGCTCCGCGCTGCCGGCGCGACGATCGACGTCACGGCCCGGATCGGCGGCGATGCCAGCCTCGCGGGCGCGGTCGTGACCGCGAGCGTGGCGACCGGCGGCAATCTCCGGGCGGCCGGCGCCACGGTGACGGTCGCGCCGGGCACGGATGTCGGCGGATCGCTCTGGGTGGGCGGCGTCGTGGTCGAGGTTGCGGGCCATGTCGCGCGCAACGCCTCCCTCATGGCGGGAACCGCCACCATCACCGGCCGGATCGACGGCGACCTCATCCTCTCCACCCGTCGCACCGTGCTCGCTCCGGGCGCCATCGTCTCCGGCGACATCGTGGTTCAAGCGGGTCCCGAGCCGGAGATCCGGCCCGGTGCGCAGGTGGCCGGCACGGTCAGGGTTGCGGAGCCGCACGGCTGGCGACGCCTGCCGCCCTGGGCACGGCGCATAGGCTTCGCTGCCCTGCTCGCCGGGTCGGTCCTCCTCAGCGGGTTAGCCCTCATGCTCTTTGCGAACGGGACGGCGAAGCAGGCGGCGGCGGCCGTGCGGGCCCGCCCGCTCGCGAGTCTCGGTGCCGGCATCGCGACCTTGGTGCTCCTGCCGATCCTTGGCGCGATCCTGATGGCGACCATCGTCGGGCTGCCGGTCGGTTTCGGCGTCCTGCTCCTCCTGCCGTTCCTCCTCGCCGGAGGGCTCGCCGCGGCCGCGATCGCCATCGGCGGCAGCTCCTTCGGCGACGGAATCGGAGCCGGCGGGGCCGTGCTGCGGCTCGTGCTCGGCGCGCTGATCCTCGCCCTGCTGTCGCTCGTTCCGGTCGCCGGCGGCTGGCTCGTCGCGATCGCGCTCGTCTTCGGCACGGGCGCGCTGGTGCTCGCCGCCAAGCGGCGGCTCCGGCCGACCGCCGCGATCGAGGCGCGGGCTTGAGGAGGCATGCCGGCGCGTCGGCCCTGCCATGCGGGCTGCCGCTTGACCTCGCCGGCGCGAAGGTCCACCTGCGCCCGGCCAGACTCTCCTTGACGGTCCTCGCCGCCTTATCCACGTTCTCAACTGCGATCGGGGGGTCGCGCGGGGCTCAGCTTAGGAGCGGGTGAATGGAAGGTGTGGGCTGGATCATGACGATCATCCTCGGCGGACTCGCCGGGTGGGTCGCAGAGAAGATCATGCGGGCCGAACACGGCCTTCTCACGAACATCATCCTAGGCATCCTGGGCGCCGTGGTCCTCAACTGGATCCTGCGGGCCCTGAACGTGATCCCGCCCGGCGGCTGGATCGCCCAGAGCATCATCGCCATCATCGGCGCCTGCATACTCATCTTCGCATGGCGGGCGATCCGGGGCCGCGCATAAGGAGATTGTCCTGGTCACGCTGATCGACACGCTTCGCCCGGTGGCCGGCGAGAGCCGGCCACGCCATCCCGAAAAGGCGCACCGACCGGACACGGAGGTCCTCCGCAAGCCTGCCTGGATCCGCGTTCGGGCTCCGGGCTCTCCGGAATGGCGCGAGACGCGCGACATCGTCCGCGAGAACAAGCTCGTGACCGTGTGCGAGGAGGCCGGCTGCCCGAATATCGGCGAGTGCTGGTCGAAGAAGCATGCCTCCTTCATGATCCTCGGCGATACCTGCACGCGGGCCTGCGCCTTCTGCAACGTGCGCACGGGCCTTCCCGGCGCGGTCGACGAGGCCGAGCCGGAGCATGTCGCCGAAGCGGTGGCGAAGATGGGGCTCGCCCATGTGGTGGTGACCTCGGTCGATCGCGACGACCTGCCGGACGGCGGGGCAGGGCATTTCGCGGCCGTCATCCGGGCGATCCGCGCCCGCGCGCCGGCAACGACGGTCGAGGTGCTCACGCCGGACTTCCTGCGCAAGCCCGGCGCGCTCGAAACCGTCGTGGAGGCGCGGCCGGACGTCTTCAACCACAATCTGGAGACGGTCCCCTCGCTCTACCTGACGGTCCGGCCCGGCGCCCGCTACTTCCATTCGCTCCGCCTGCTCCAGCGGGTGAAGGAACTCGATCCGCAGATGTTCACGAAGTCCGGGATCATGGTCGGCCTGGGTGAGGCGCGGAACGAGGTGCTGCAGCTCATGGACGATCTCAGGACCGCCGATGTCGACTTCCTGACCATCGGGCAGTACCTGCAGCCGACCCGCAAGCACCATCCCGTGCGGGAATTCGTGACGCCGGAGGCCTTCAAGTCCTACGAGACGATCGCCTACGCCAAGGGCTTTTCCCTCGTCTCCGCGAGCCCGCTCACACGCTCGTCGCACCATGCCGGCGAGGATTTCGCCCGGCTGAAGGCCGCGCGCGCGAGCCGCGGCTGATCCCGTGCCCGAGTTCAGGACGACCCGCCGTGTCCCGCATCCGCCCGAGCAGATGTTCGAGCTCGTCGCCGACGTCGAGCGCTATCCGGAATTCGTGCCCTTCTGCGAGCGGCTCGACGTGCGGGCGCGGCGCCGCGACGGCGGGTGCGAGATCCTCGTCGCCGACATGACGGTGGGCTACAAGCTCGTCCGCGAGACCTTCACGAGCAAGGTCACGCTCGACCGGCCCGCCCTCCAGATCAGGGCCGACTATCTGGACGGCCCGTTCCGGTCCATGGAGAACCGGTGGACCTTCGAGCCGCATCCCGAGGGCGGATCGCTGATCAGTTTCTGCATCGAGTACGAGTTCCGCAGCCGCACGCTGGCGCTCCTGATGGGCACGATGTTCGAGCGCGTGTTCCGCACCTTCGCGCATGCCTTCGAGGCACGGGCGGATGCCGTCTATGGCGGCGCGTCCGCGGCGAGCGGCGCCTGATGCGAACCGCCGGTCAGCCGGCCAGCCGCCGCACGAGCGCGAGCGCGGCCTCTGCGGTCGCGAGCCGGACGGGGCGGCGGCCGATATCCCCGAACCGGCATTCCCGGTGGACGGTCGCTCCCCCGCTCCGCGCCGCCGCGATATGGACGAGACCGACGGGCTTCGCCGCCGTCCCGCCGCCCGGGCCCGCCACTCCCGTCACGGCCACGGAAAGATCCGCGCGCGAATGCGCGAGCGCGCCTTCCGCCATGGCGCGGGCAACCGCTTCGCTGACGGCCCCTTCGCGCGCGACGAGAGCGGCCGGAACCCCGAGAAGCTCCGTCTTCGCCTCGTTGGAATAAGTGACGAAGCCGCGCTCGAAGACGTCGGACGAACCGGCGGTCTCCGTCAGGGCGGCTGCGATCAGGCCGCCGGTGCAGGATTCGGCGGTGACGATCCGGAGCGTCCTGCTGCGGAGCTCGCCGAGGAACTCGGCGGCCTGCGAGACGATCTCGTCGTAGGTCATGCGGGAACCTCCGGAGGTTCGCCTGCGGGCACCTGCACCGTCGCGGTCGCGAAGGCGGCGATCCCCTCTCTTCGTCCCGTGAAGCCGAGGCGCTCGCTCGTCGTCGCCTTCACGCTGACGCGGTCGGTGCAGAGCCCCGCGATCTCGGCGACCCTCTGCCGCATCGCGGCGCGATGCGGCGCGATCTTCGGCGCCTCGCACACGATGGTGAGGTCGAGGTTGACGAGCCGCGCCCCGCGGCTGCGCACCCGCTCGACCGCAAAGGCGAGGAACTGCGCGGATGGCGCGTCCTTCCATCGCGGGTCGCTCGGGGGAAAATGGTCGCCGATGTCGCCCTCGGCGACCGCGCCGAGCACGGCATCCGTGAGCGCGTGCAGGCCGACATCCGCGTCGGAATGACCGTGCAGCTTCGCCTCGTGGGAAATGCTGATCCCGCACAGCGTGACGGCGCTTCCGACCGCAAAGGCGTGGACGTCGTAGCCGTGCCCGATCCGGGTCTCCATCAGTCTCTCCAGGAGCAGCTCCGCCATCCGGAAGTCTGCCGGCGTGGTCAGCTTGATGTTGAGCCTGTCGCCGGCGACCACGTGGGTGGGCAGGCCCGCGAGATCGGCGACCGCGGCATCGTCGGTGAGGTTCGAGCGGCCGAAGGCCTGCGCTTCGCGATGGGCCTCGAGGATCGCGCCGAACGGAAATGCCTGCGGTGTCTGGACGGCCCAGATCCCCTCGCGCGCGACGTCCTCCGCAATCGTGTTCGAGTGTACCCGCTTGAGGGTCTCGGAGACGGGAAGCGCCGGAACGACGCCGTGAGACGGCCCTGCGGCGTTGAGGATCCGGGCGACGAGGGCGGCGGAGACCAGCGGCCGCGCGGCATCGTGGATGAAAACGAGCCCGGGCGGGTCGCTCGCCAGCGCCTCGAGGCCCAGGCGAACGGAATCCTGCCTGGTCGGCCCGCCCTCGACCGGCGGCGTCATTCCGGGAAGACCCGACGCGGCCTCCTCGTAGACGAGCCGGTCGTCGGGATGGATGACCACCGCGATCCGCGAGAACCGGCCGGTCGCCGAAAGCGCCTGCAAGGTCCGCCGAAGCACCGTCGTGCCGGCGAGCTGCGCGTATTGCTTGGGGACCGGCTGGCCCGAGCGCAGGCCGCGCCCCGCCGCGACGACCAGGGCCACGACGTCGGATTCGCGATCAGGGGAGGGCATCTGCGACACGGCGCCCCGATACCATATGCAAGGAAGATCGTCGCGGTGGCTTGAACAGCGCGACTGATGATAATATGAGCAGAACGGTAGTTGATGAAGTTTTGTTCAGTGGGCCCATCGAACTTTAAGGAACCGCTTCGGATCGGCACGGTCGAGGTGCCAAACCGAGCCTTCCTCGCGCCGATGTCCGGCGTGACGGACCTCCCGCTCCGGCGGATTGCGGCGCGGTACGGGGCCGGCCTCGTCATTTCGGAGATGGTGGCTTGCGAGGCATCCGGCCGCCTCACGGAGGAAGCACGTTTGCGCGCCGAAGGCGAGGGAATTGCGGTCCACGTGGTGCAGCTCTCCGGCCGCGAGCCCGAGGCGATGGCCGAGGGGGTGCGGGTGGCGGAGGCTTCCGGCGCCCGGATCGTCGACATCAACATGGGCTGCCCGGCCAAGCGGGTGACGACCGGCTACGCCGGGTCGGCGCTGATGCGCGACATGGACCGCGCTCTCCGGATCATCGACGCCGTGGTCGGCGCCGCCTCCGTGCCGGTGACCCTGAAGATGCGGCTCGGATGGGACGAGGCGAGCATCAACGCGCCGGAACTCGCGGCCCGCGCCGAGGCCGCCGGCATCGCGCTGGTGACGGTGCACGGCCGGACCCGCTGCCAGTTCTACGAGGGCAGGGCGGACTGGCGGGCGATAAGGGCCGTCAAGGAGGCAGTCTCGATCCCGGTGATCGCGAACGGCGATGCCGCGAGCCTCGTCGACGCCAAGGCGATGATCGCGGCGTCCGGGGCGGACGGCGTGATGATCGGCCGCGGCGCCTGCGGCCGGCCCTGGATCGTCGGGCAGATCGGCGCGGCGCTCGCCGGCCGGCCGCCGCGCCCCGCTCCGACCGGGCCGGAACGCGCGGATCTCGTGGTCGGACATTATCGGGCGATCCTGTCGCATTACGGCGCGCGCGTCGGCGTCCGGGCGGCACGCAAGCATATCGGCTGGTACTTCGACCGCCTGCCGCAGCCGGTCGCGCCGGACATGCGCCGCGCCGCGCTCACCTCGGAGTGCGGGGACGAGGTTGCCCGGATCCTCGCCGACGCGCTCGGCACGAGCTACCTGGAGGCAGCCTGATGGCCCAGTCCAAGCCCTCCTCGCAATCGCTGGCGGGAACGGGCCGCTCCGTTTGGGAGGAGACGGCGCCGGCGGTTCTCGATGCGCTGCCTCATCCGGTGCTGCTCGTCGATCCGGCCGGCCGGATCGTGGGCGCGAACCAGGCCGCCGAGGACTTCTTCCAGGCCAGTGCGGCGGTGCTCTCCCGGCACGATCTCGAGCGCTATGCGCCGTTCGGCAGTCCGCTCCTCAACCTTCTCGACCAGGTGCGCGAGCGCGGCGCGGCGGTCTCCGAGTACCGCGTCGACATCAGCTCGCCGCGCATCGGCTCGGACCGCGTGGTGGACATCTACGCTTCGCCCGTCGCGGAGCATCCGGGCCACGTCGCCATGATGTTCCTGCCGCGCTCGGTCACCGAGAAGATCGACCGCCAGCTCACCCATCGCGGCGCCGCGCGCACGGTCACCGGCCTCGCCGCGATGCTCGCCCACGAGATCAAGAACCCGCTCTCCGGCATAAGAGGCGCCGCCGAGCTCCTCGAGGCGGATGCCGACCCCGGCGACCGCGCGCTCACCCGCATCATCCAGGACGAGACGGACCGGATCGTCGGGCTCGTCGACCGGATGGAGGTGTTCGCCGACGAACGCCCGGTGCAGCGCGAACCGGTCAACATCCACGTCGTCCTCGAACGGGTGAAGACGATCGCGCGGAGCGGGTTCGCCCGCGGCATCAAGATCCTCGAGGAATACGACCCGTCGCTGCCGCCGGTCTTCGCCAACCGCGACCAGCTGGTTCAGGTCTTCCTGAATCTCCTGAAGAACGCGGCCGAGGCGATCGGGCCGGCGCGCGACGGCGAGATCATCCTGCGCACGGCGTTCCGGCCCGGCATCCGGCTCGCGGTGCCGGGAAGCCGGAGCAAGGTCAGCCTTCCGCTCGAGTTCTCCGTCATCGACAACGGCCCGGGCGTGCCCGACGACATGCTGCCCTACCTCTTCGACCCGTTCGTCACCTCGAAGGCGAACGGGACGGGGCTCGGTCTCGCGCTCGTGGCAAAGATCGTGGGCGACCACGGCGGGGTGATCGAGTGCGAATCGCAGCCGCGGCGTACCGTCTTCAGGCTCCTGATGCCTGCATTCACCGAGGAAGGCCCGGCCCGCAGCGAGGATCAGCCATGACCACCGGAACCGTGCTGGTTGCCGATGACGACGCCGCCATCCGGACCGTCCTGAACCAGGCGCTGTCGCGGGCCGGCTATTCGGTCCGCCTGACCTCGAACGCCGCCACCCTCTGGCGCTGGGTCGCCGAAGGCGAGGGCGACGTCGTGGTGACGGACGTGGTGATGCCGGACGAGAACGTCTTCGATCTCCTGCCGCGCATCAAGCGCACGCGCCCCGACCTGCCCGTCGTCGTCATGAGCGCCCAGAACACCTTCATGACGGCGATCCGGGCCTCGGAAAAGGGCGCCTACGACTACCTGCCGAAGCCCTTCAACCTGAAGGAGCTCGTCGCGGTGGTTGGCCGCGCGATGGCCGAGCCGCGCGGGCCGCGCCGGCCGGCCGCGGAGGAGGACCGGCCGGAGGAGCTGCCGCTCGTCGGGCGCTCGCCGGCGATGCAGGACATCTACCGGATCCTCGCCCGGCTGATGCAGACCGACCTCACGGTGATGATCAGCGGCGAATCGGGGACCGGCAAGGAGCTGGTCGCGCGCGCGCTCCACGATTACGGCAAGCGACGCAAGGGCCCGTTCGTGGCGGTCAACATGGCGGCGATCCCGCGCGATCTCATCGAATCGGAGCTCTTCGGCCACGAGCGCGGCGCCTTCACGGGCGCGCAGACGCGCTCTGCCGGCCGCTTCGAGCAGGCGGAAGGCGGCACGCTCTTCCTCGACGAGATCGGCGACATGCCGATGGACGCCCAGACGCGGCTCCTGCGCGTGCTGCAGCAGGGCGAATACACGACCGTCGGCGGCCGCACCCCGATCCGCACCGATGTCCGCATCGTCGCCGCCACCAACAAGGATCTCCGCAACCTCATCCGGCAGGGGCTCTTCCGGGAGGACCTGTTCTTCCGGCTGAACGTCGTGCCGATCCGGCTTCCGCCGCTGCGCGAGCGCGCCGACGACATCCCCGATCTGGTCCGCCATTTCCTGGCGCTCGCGGAGAAGCAGGGCCTGCCGGCCAAGACCGTGGAGGCCGGCGCGCTCGAGGCAATGCAGCGCTACCGCTGGCCGGGCAATATCCGCGAGCTCGAGAACCTCATCCGCCGGCTCACCGCGCTCTATCCGCAGGAGCGGATCACCGCGGCGGTCGTCGAGGCCGAGCTCAATCCCGGCGTCGAGCTGGAGAGCCACGTCGCGGACGAGGACGCGAACGACCTCAACGGCGCGGTCGAGCGCTTCCTCAACCGCTATTTCGCCGAGTTCGGCGCCAACCTGCCGCCGCCGGGCCTCTATCACCGCATCCTGCGGGAGGTGGAACTGCCGCTCATCAGCGCGGCGCTCGGCGCAACGCGGGGCAACCAGATCAAGGCCTCGGAGCTGCTCGGGCTCAACCGCAACACGCTGCGCAAGAAGATGCGGGATCTCGACATCCAGGTCTCCCGCCGGAGCATCTAGCGCCGGATATCGCCCGGCGCCCCATTCGTGACATATTGGTCACGGCTGTTGCGTTCCTGCATCGTCGAATGCACGATCGATTCGAGAACCGAAGGCGAATCACGCCATGGCGGCCACTGCGGACCACGTTCCGCAATCCGATCAACCGAACCCGCCGGGAATGACGGACAGGATGCGGCTCGGCCGCGCCCTCGGCCTGCTGATCGTCATTCTGGCGCTGGCGGCGGCCTTCGTCTCGTTCCTGGTGCTCACGGGGGAGACCAAGATCCAGCCCACGCCGGCGGTCGTGCGCACGGCCGGCATCGTGAACGGCCTGCTGGTCCTGCTCCTGATCGGGGTGGTCGCCTACGAGGCGTTCGGCATCTGGCTCGCGCGCCGGCGCGGCCGGGCGGCGGCGCGGCTCCATGTCCGGATCATCACGCTCTTCTCGTTCGTCGCGGCGCTGCCGGCGATCTTCATGGCCGTCATCGCCTCGATCACGCTCGACAAGGGCCTCGACCGCTGGTTCTCCGAACGCACCCAGGCGATCGTGGCCACCTCCCGGACCGTGGCGCAGGCCTATGTCCAGGAGCACAGCCGCACGCTGGCGCTCGATCTCCTGGCGATCGCCGGCGAGTTCAACCGCGTCAGGCCGGACATCGGTGCGAACCGGGATGCGATCGCCGCCTACCTCACCAACCAGGCCGACCTGCGGGGGCTCTCGGCGGCGGAACTGATCCACCGCGACGGCAGCCCCATCATCGAGGGGCAGACGCGCACCAATCTGGAGGTGCCGCCGCCGCCGGAGAACATCTTCGCGGAGGCGGATGCGGGCCGCCCGTCGCTGATCGCGCCCGGCACCACCAATCTCGTCGGCGGCGTCATCAAGCTTGCGGCTCTCGAGGACGTCTATCTCTATCTGGCGCGGCCGATCGATCCGCGGGTGACGCGCTATCTGCGGCTGACGGAGGAGAACGCGGCCGAATACGAGGAGCTGCGGGCCAACCGCTTCGGCGTGCAGGTGGCATTCGCGATCCTCTTCATCGGCGTCGCGCTCGTCGTGCTTCTCTCGGCCATCTGGATCGGGCTCGGCTTCGCCGACCGCCTGGTCACGCCGATCCGGCGGCTCATCTCCGCCGTGAGCGAGATCTCGAGCGGCAATCTCGATGTCCGGGTGCCGTCCGCAAGCGGTGTGGGGGACATCAACCTCCTCGGCCACACGTTCAACACGATGACGAGCCAGCTCAGGTCGCAGCGCGACGAGCTCCTCGCGACCAACGACCAGCTCGACGAGCGCCGCCGCTTCACCGAGGCTGTCCTTTCCGGCGTCTCGGCGGGCGTGATCGGGCTCGACAAGGACGGCCGCGTAACGCTCGCCAACCGTTCCGCCACCGAGGCGCTGAGGATGCCGGAAGGGGACCTGCTCGGCCACGCCCTCGCCGAAACGGTCCCGGAGCTCGCGCCGATGCTGGAGGAGGCGCGCCAGCGCCTGCGCGGGCCGACCGAGGGCCAGGTCCAGATCGTCCGCGAGGGTGACAGCCGGACCCTCAACGTGAAGGTCACGCAGGAGCGTCTCAAGGGTCGCCTCGACGGCTTCGTGATCACCCTCGACGACATTACCGATCTCGTCGCGGCGCAGCGGCGGTCCGCCTGGGCCGACGTCGCGCGCCGCATCGCGCACGAGATCAAGAACCCGCTCACCCCGATCCAGCTCTCGGCCGAGCGGCTGAAGAGGCGCTTCGGCGCACGGGTCGCGGAGGACGACCGCAAGGTGTTCGACCAGTGCACGGACACGATCGTCCGCCAGGTCGGCGACATCCGGCGGATGGTCGACGAATTCTCGGCCTTCGCGCGGATGCCGAAGCCGCAGATGGACGAGCGCGACCTCCGGGAGGTCGTGCGGGAGGCCGTCTTCCTGCAGGAGGTGGGCAATCCGAACATCCGGTTCGAGCTGGCGCTGCCGGACGAGGCCGTGATGGCGAATGTCGACCACCGGCTCGTGACCCAGGCGCTCACCAACGTGGTGAAGAACGCGACCGAATCGATCGAGGGACGCGGCGGCGCGAATGCCTCGGGTCTCATCCTCGTCCGGGTCAGCGAGGACCAGGGCGCCGCCGTGATCGACGTCGAGGACAACGGCAAGGGCCTGCCGCAGGAGGCGCGCGAAGCCCTGCTCGAACCCTATATGACGACCCGGGAGAAGGGCACCGGGCTCGGTCTCGCCATCGTGCGGAAGATCATGGAGGAGCATGGCGGGTCCGTCGCGCTCCTCGATCCGCCATGGATCGGCGAGGGCAGGACCGGGGCCCTGGTCCGTCTCACCTTTCCCGTCGGCCACGAGGCTGTCGCCGCCGCGTCGACGCCGACACCCACCAGGCAAGCTGCGGAGGGCGCTTAGATGGCGACCGACATTCTCGTTGTGGACGACGAAGCAGATATCCGGGAGCTCGTTGCGGGCATCCTCGAGGACGAGGGCCACGGGACGCGGAAGGCGGCCGACAGCGATTCCGCGCTCGCCGCGATCACGGCCCGGCGGCCGAGTCTCGTCTTCCTGGACATCTGGCTCCAGGGGAGCCGGCTCGACGGACTGACCCTGCTCGATGCGATCCACACCGAGCATCCCGATCTGCCCGTCGTCATCATCTCCGGGCACGGCAACATCGAGACCGCCGTTTCCGCGATCAAGCGCGGCGCCTACGACTATATCGAGAAACCGTTCAAGGCCGACCGCCTGGTGCTCGTCGCCGAGCGCGCGCTCGAAGCGTCGAAGCTCCGGCGCGAGGTCGCCGACCTGAAGCAGCGGGCAGGGGCCTCCGAGCAGCTCGTCGGGACTTCGAGCGCCATCACCCATCTCCGCCAGCTCATCGAGCGGATCGCCCCGACCAACAGCCGGGTGATGATCTTCGGCCCGTCAGGATCGGGCAAGGAGCTCGCCGCGCGTTCGATCCACGCCGCCTCGCGGCGGGCTTCCGGGCCGTTCGTGGTCCTGAACGCCGCAGCCATGACGTCGGACCGCATGGAGATCGAGCTCTTCGGCACCGAGACGCATAACGGCTCGGGCCGGAAGGTTGGCGCCCTCGAGGAGGCCCATGGCGGCACGCTCTATCTCGACGAGGTCGCCGACATGCCGCGCGAGACGCAGAACAGGATCCTGCGCGTCCTCGTCGACCAGACCTTCGAGCGGGTCGGCGGCTCGACCAAGGTGAAGGTGGACGTCCGCATCCTCTCCTCGACAGCCCGCGATCTCGAGCAGGAGATCCAGGAGGGGCGCTTCCGGGAGGACCTCTTCCATCGGCTGAGCGTCGTCCCAGTGCGCGTCCCCGCCCTCGCCGAACGTCGCGAGGACATCCCCAAGCTCGTTGAGCACTTCATGATGCAGATCTCGGCCCAGACCGGGCTGCCGCCGCGCACGATCGGCGAGGACGCCATGGCGGTGCTCCAGGCGCATGACTGGCCGGGCAACCTGCGCCAGCTGCGCAACAATGTGGAGCGCCTGCTGATCCTCACCCGTGCGGCACCCGACGCCGTGATCACCGCCGACATGCTGCCGCAGGAGATCGGGGAAATCCTCCCCTCGAGCCCCGCGCAGGGGGCCGCCCACATCATGTCGCTGCCGCTTCGGGAGGCGCGCGAGATGTTCGAGCGAGAATATCTCACTGCACAGATCAACCGATTCAGCGGCAACATCTCGCGGACGGCCGAGTTCGTCGGTATGGAGAGGTCCGCGCTGCACCGCAAGCTGAAGAGCCTCGGCGTCTGATCCGGTGCACGCGGGAAACAGCGGGGCTCGTCCATGCGCGTGGTGATCTGTGGGGCCGGGCAGGTCGGGTTCGGCATCGCCGCCAGGCTCGCCGCCGAGAACAACAACGTGACGGTGATCGACCAGTCGCAGCGGCTCGTCACCGCGATCCGCGAAACGCTCGACGTGCGCGGCTTCGTGGGCCACGGCGCGCATCCCGACGTGCTCGCGCAGGCCGGCGCCGACGAAGCCGACATGATCATCGCCGTCACACTCTACGACGAGGTGAACATGGTGGCCTGCCAGGTCGCCCATTCGCTGTTCGCCGTCCCGACCAAGATCGCGCGCGTCCGCTCGCAGAGCTACCTGCAGAAGCACTGGAGCAACCTCTTCTCGCGCGATCATTTGCCGATCGACGTCATCATCTCGCCGGAGGTCGAGGTCGGCGAGATGGTGCTCCGCCGGCTTGCGCAGCCGGGCGCCGTCGAGACGATCTCGTTCGCGGACGACCGCGTCACGATGCTCGGCATCGTCTGCGGCGAGGACTGTCCGGTCATCGACACGCCGCTCGTGCAGCTCACCGAGCTCTTTCCGGACCTCAACTCCACGGTGGTCGGCATCGTCCGGAACGGCAAGCTCTTCGTCCCGCATTCGCGCGACCAGATGTTCGTGGGCGATCTCGTCTACGTCGTCACCGAGACGGGGAGGGTGAAGCGCACGCTCACAGTCTTCGGGAAGGAGGAGCAGTTCGGCTCCCGCGTCGTGATCAGCGGCGGCGGCAATATCGGATTCTATGTCGCGCAGAACCTCGAAAAGCGAAATGCGCGCGCGAAGATCAAGGTGATCGAATCGAACCACGATCGGGCGGTGGAGATCGCCGAGGCGCTCGACCGCACCGTCGTTCTCAACGGCTCGGCGCTCGACGCGGCGATCCTCAAGGAGGCCGACATCGACCAGGCCGACACGATGATCGCGCTCACCAACGACGACAAGGTCAACATCCTCAGCGCCGCTCTCGCCAAGCAGCTCGGTTGCCGGCGAAGCGTTTCGCTCGTCAACGACCCGGCGCTCTCGCCGCTTTCCCGCAGCGTCGGGATCGACGCCTACGTCAATCCGCGCGCGGTCACCATCTCGCGGATCCTCCAGCATGTCCGCCGGGGCCGCATCCGCAACGTCCACACGATCCAGGAAGGGGCGGCGGAGCTGATCGAGGCCGAGGCGCTCGAGACGTCGCCGCTCGTCGGGCGGCAGCTCCGCAATCTCGACCTGCCGGACGGCATGCGGATCGGCGCCATCATCCACAAGAACGAGGTCATCAGTCCCAACGGCGACAGCCAGATCGCGCCCGGCGACCGCTTCATCATGTTCGCGACCGCCGACCAGGTGCCCCGCGTGGAGCAGATGGCCCGCGTCAGCCTGGAATATTTCTGATCGCACCCGGCCGTGTCGGCCGTATCGAGGACCTTCGATGTCGCGCGTGTCCTATGTGAACGGAGCCTATGTTCCCCACGGCGAAGCCGTCGTCCATGTCGAGGACCGCGGATACCAGTTCGCGGACGGAGTCTACGAGGTGTGCGAGGTCTGGCACGGCAAGCTCGTCGACCGCAGCCGGCATCTCGACCGGCTCGAGCGCTCGCTCCGCGAGCTCGCCATGAAGATGCCGATGAGCCGGGCCGCGCTCGGCATCGTGCTGCGGGAGGTCGTCCGCCGGAACCGGGTTCGCGACGGGCTCGTCTACGTCCAGGTCACGCGCGGCGTGGCGCGCCGCGACCATGTCTTCCCCGTTCCGGAGACGGAGCCCTCCCTCGTTGTGACCGCCCGGAGCACGTCGCGCGCGAAGAACGACGCGCTCGCCGCGAACGGGATCGCCGTCATCACGGTGCCGGAGAACCGGTGGGCGCGGGTCGACATCAAGACGGTCGGCCTGCTGCCGAATGTTCTCGCGCGCCAGCAGGCAAAGGAGGCGGGTGCGCGCGAAGCCTGGTTCGTCGACCGCGACGGCTATGTGACGGAAGGTGCGGCGACCACCGCCTGGATCGTCACGCAGGACGGACGGCTCGTCACGCGTCCCGACGGGACGGGAATCCTGCCCGGAATCACCCGGCGCACGGCGGCCGATCTGGGGCGGCGGCAGCTGTTGGAGATCGAGGAACGCAAGTTCACGGTGGCAGAAGCAAAGGCCGCGCGCGAGGCGTTTATCACCGCGGCGACCACTGTCGTCATGCCGGTCGTGACGATCGACGGCGTGCCGGTCGGGGGCGGGCGGCCGGGTCCGGTGGCGTCCGGGCTCCGCAAGGCCTTTCACGAAATGGCCGAACTGTCCTGACCGGATCGGACTGCCCAACTTGTGGGCAGCGCCAAGGGGTGACAGTCGGTCGAGAACGGGGCAATGTAGAAAGGCAACAAATGGACCGGGCCGCAATCAATGGCTGAAAAGAGTCACAACCTTCAGGACACGTTCCTCAACCACGTCCGGAAGGCAAAGGTTCCGCTTACGATCTTCCTCGTCAACGGCGTCAAGCTGCAGGGGATCGTGACGTGGTTCGACAACTTCTGTCTGCTCCTGCGCAGGGACGGACATTCGCAGCTGGTTTACAAGCACGCGATTTCGACGGTGATGCCGTCGCATCCGGTTCAACTCTTCGAACCGGAGCACGAAGACGCCGAGGATTGATTGGAGCCTCACGACCGTAGCGTCGACAGACTGAAGGGCAGGCGGGGCGGAGCAGCGGAAACGCGGCGGCCGCCGGCGCGCGCCCTCGTCGTGCTGCCGGTCGTCCGCGGAGCCGGGGACGGCGAGGGGCCCGAAACGCGCACCGCCGAGGGCCGGCTCGCCGAAGCCGCGGGCCTCGCGGAGGCGGTGAACGTCGCCGTGCTCGGGCGCATCCTCGTGCCGCTCCGCAAGACCGTGCCCGCGACCCTGATGGGCTCGGGGAAGGTCGAGGAGATCGCCGCGCTCGTGCGCATCCACGATGCCGAGCTGGTGGTGGTGGACCATCCGGTCACCCCGGTCCAGCAGCGCAATCTCGAGAAGGCCTGGTCGGCCAAGGTGCTCGACCGGACGGGCCTGATCCTGGAGATCTTCGGCGACCGCGCCCACACCAAGGAGGGGCGCCTCCAGGTCGAGCTCGCGCATCTCAATTACCAGAAGAGCCGGCTGGTGCGCTCGTGGACCCACCTGGAGCGCCAGCGCGGCGGCTTCGGCTTCCTGGGCGGTCCGGGCGAGACGCAGATCGAGGCCGACCGCCGGGTGATCCAGACCCGCATCAGGGCGATCGAAAAGGAACTCGCCTCGGTCCGCAACATGCGCCAGGTGCACCGCGCCAAGCGCAAGAGCGTGCCGCAGCCCGTGCTCGCGCTCGTCGGCTACACCAATGCCGGCAAGTCGACGCTCTTCAACCGGCTGACCGGCGCCGACGTGCTGGCGAAGCACATGCTCTTCGCCACGCTCGACCCGACGCTGCGGCGCGTGAAGCTGCCGCATGGCGAGGAGGTCATCGTCTCCGACACGGTCGGCTTCATCTCCGAGCTTCCGACGACGCTCGTCGCGGCGTTCCGCGCGACGCTCGAGGAAGTGATCGAGGCGGACGTCATCCTGCATGTGCGCGACATAGCCGCGCCGGAGACGGAGGCGCAGGCCGCGGACGTGGTGGCGGTGCTGCGGGAGCTCGGTGTCGACCCCGAGGCGCCGGGACGCATCATCGAGGTCTGGAACAAGATCGACCAGCTCAACCCCGAGGCTAGCGAGGCGCTGAAGCGGAAGGCCGACGGCGCCGAGCCGAAGGCCGTGCCGGTCTCGGCGACGACCGGGGAGGGCGTCGACGACCTGCTCGCGACGATCGAAGCGGTGCTTCTCGGCAGCCGGCTGACCGTCACGCTCGATCTCACGCCCGAGCAGGCCGGACAGGCGCCCTGGCTCTACGAGAACGCCGAGGTGCTCGACCGATCGACCGACGCGGGATCCGGCGCCACGCGCCTCGTGGTGCGCATCCCGGAGAAGCGGATGAAGTCGTTCCAGGACTGGCTCCGGCGGACCGGCGCAGCCGCATCGGTCCGGAGCGGCTGAACCGCCCGTACCCGGCTTAGCCGGCCGGGTCCTTCTCGGACGCCTTGGCGCGCACCCAGAGCGCCTCCATCTCGTCGAGGTCCGATTGCGCGGGGGTACGGCCTTCGGCGGCGAGCACGGCCTCGATCGCGCGGAAGCGCCGGCGGAACTTGGCGTTCGTCCCGCGCAGCGCCGTCTCGGGGTCGATTCCGGCATGCCGGGCGAGGTTGCCGACGGCGAAGAGAAGGTCGCCGATCTCGTCCTCCAGCCGCGCCGGATCGCCGGCGTCGATCTCCGCCTCGAGCTCGCCGATCTCCTCGCGGATCTTGGCGATCACGGCGCCGATGTCGTTCCAGTCGAACCCGACCGTGCCGGCGCGCTTCTGGAGCTTCACGGCCTCGATCAAAGCGGGCAGCGCCCGCGGCACATCGTCGAGCAGCCCTTCCGGCTCGGCCGGCCGCGGGGCGCGGCGCTCGCGCTTCTCGAGCGCCTTGATCTCGTCCCAGCGGACCTTCACCGCCGCGGCCGTTGCCGCATCGCCGGTGCCGAAGACGTGCGGGTGCCGGCGGACCATCTTCGCCGCGATCGCGTCCACCACGTCGCCGAAGGCGAACGCGCCGCCTTCCTCGGCCATGCGCGCGTGGAACACGACCTGCAGCAGGAGGTCGCCGAGTTCATCCCTGAGGTCGTCGAGGTCGCCGCGCTCGACCGCTTCGGCCACCTCGTAGGCTTCCTCGATCGTATAGGGGACGATCGTCGCGAAGGTCTGCTCGAGGTCCCACGGGCAGCCGGTGCCCGGCGTCCGCAACGCGGCCATGATCGCGAGGAGCCGGTCGATATCGTGGCGCGTGTTCATCGGGCCTCCCGGGCGGCGGGCGGTCGAGCCCTGGCCGTGTGACATCCATCTGGCGAGAGGGGCAGGTCCGGGGGGAGCCGAACACACGCCGCTCCGATTCGCATAAGATATGTTATGGAACCAGAATCCATCACCGCGGAACGGTCTGCGCCGGGGCTCGTCCCGTGTATCGCCGCCGTCTCCTTGTCCATAGGCCGCCGCCGGGTCGGTCAGTCGAGCGGCAGCTCGAAGCTCATGCCGTCATATGACGGCCGGACATGCGCCGGAAGCCGTCCGCAGAGCACGTTGTAGTCGAGGTCGATGTGCATATGGGTCAGATAGGCCTGCTTCGGCTTCAGACGTTCGATCCAGGCCAGCGCCTCGTCGACCGAGAAATGGCTGGGATGCGAGGTGTAGCGCAACGCGTCGACGACCCAGACGTCGAGATCCCGCAGCCTGTACTGCGCTTCGTCGTCGAGATCGTTCACGTCCGGCGAATATGCGAAGCCCCCGACGCGGAATGCGAGCGAACGTGTCCGGCCGTGCACCTGGACGACGGGCATCGCCCTGATCGGCCCGCCGCGGCCCTCGACCACGATTTCGCGGTCAGGATCGATCAGGTGCGCCGTCAGGATCGGCGGATAGTCGCTGCCGGGCGGAGTCTCGAAGCAATAGCGGAAGCCTTCCTTCAGCCGCTCGAGCGTGGGCGCGTCGGCATGGATGTCGACCTTCCTGCGCATGTTGATGAAGAAGCCGCGTAGGTCGTCGATGCCGTGGATGTGGTCGGCATGCGCATGCGTGTAGAGGACGGCGTCGATCCACCCGATCTCCGCGTCGATCGCCTGGTCCCTGAGATCGGGGCTGGTGTCGACGAGCACGCGGGTCGTTCCCTCCGGGCCGATGCGCTCCAGCAGGACGGAGCAGCGCCGCCGCCGGTTCCTGGGCTCGTCCGGGTCGCAGTCGCCCCAATGATTGCCGATGCGCGGAACGCCCGGCGACGAGCCGCAGCCGAGGACGGTGACCTTGAGGACCGACGGCATCGTCCCGACCTACGCGGCCGGCACGCGGGAGAACAGGCGGAAGAAGTTCCGGCTGGTCTCTTCCGCGATCGTCTCGAACGGAATGCCGCGCGTCCGCGCGAGCACCTCGGCCGTCTTCACGACATAGGAGGGCTCGTTCCGCTTGCCGCGGTAAGGCGGCGGCGCGAGATATGGCGCGTCCGTCTCGACGAGCAGCCTGTCGGACGGAAGGTCGCGCGCGATCGCGCGCAGCTCCTCCGAGCGGTTAAAGGTGAGGATGCCCGAAAAGGACACGTAATGGCCGAGGCGGATCCCGGTCTCGGCGAGCTTCCGGCCGGACGAGAAGCAATGGAGGACCGCAGGGAACGCGCCGATTTCCGATTCCTCCTCCAGGATGCGGCACATGTCGTCATCGGCGTCGCGCGAGTGGATCACGAGCGGCAGCCCGGACCGGCGGGCGGCATCGATGTGGACGCGCAGCCCCCGCGCCTGCGCGGCGCGCGGGGCGTTGTCATAGAAATAGTCCAGGCCCGCCTCGCCGATCGCGACCACCTTGGGATCCTCCGCGTGGCGCAGGAGGTCGTCGGCCGTCACGTCGAGTTCCTCGTCGGCATTGTGAGGATGCGTCCCGATCGATCTGTATACATTGGGAAATCGGTCTGCGACGCTCTTCACCCGTTCGGCCTCGCGCACCCGGGTGGAGATCGTCACCATCCGGACGATCCCCGCCGCCTCCGCGCGCGCCACGACGGCGTCTATCTCCTGGGCGAAATCCGGAAAGTCGAGGTGGCAATGGCTGTCGACGAGCATGGTTTCAGGCGCCCTCGCCCGCATCCTTCTCGACGTAGCGCGGAAAGATCGGCTGCGGCTCCGGAAGCGCCGTGCCGGGCGCGATCCTGCCGGCGGGTCCGAGGCTCGCGAATCCGCGCGCGTCCGGCCCGACCGCGAGCAGATCGAGAAGCTTCCCCGCGGCGGCCGGCAGGACCGGCTGGGCGAGGATCGCCACGGTCCTCAGGATTTCGGCCGTCACGTAGAGGACCGTCGCCATCCGGTCCGGGTCGCTCTTGCGGAGCGCCCAGGGCTCCTGGCCCGCGAAATAGCGGTTGGCGTCGCCGACGACCTGCCAGATCGCCGCGAGCGCGGCATGCAGGGCCTGCTCGGAAACGGCGGCCCGGCACTTCTCCAGAAGCGCGTCGGCGGATGCGAGGAGATCCTCGTCCGCTGCGGTGAAAGGTCCGGGCGTGGGAACGGCCGCGCCGCAGTTCCGCCCGATCATCGTCAGGGAACGCTGCGCCAGGTTGCCGAGGTCATTGGCGAGATCGGCGTTGATCCGGCCCACGATCGCGTCGTGATTGTAGGATCCGTCCTGGCCGAACGACACCTCGCGCAGGAAGAAGTAGCGCACCTGGTCGAGGCCGTAGCGCGCGATCATCTCGAACGGGTCGATGACGTTGCCGACCGACTTCGACATCTTCTCCCCGCGGTTGAAGAGGAAGCCGTGGGCGAAGACGCGCTTCGGAAGCGGCAGGCCGGCCGACATCAGGAAGGCCGGCCAATAGACGGCGTGGAAGCGCACGATGTCCTTGCCGATGACGTGGAGATCCGCCGGCCAGTAGCGCCAGCGCGGCGCTTCGGGATCCGGAAATCCGGCCGCCGTCACGTAGTTCGTGAGCGCGTCGACCCAGACATACATGACATGGCGCGGATCGTTCGGGACCGGAACGCCCCAGTCGAAGGTCGTCCGCGAGATGGAGAGGTCGTTGAGGCCGGCCTTCACGAAGCTCGCGACCTCGTTGCGCCGCTCGCGCGGGCCGACGAAATCCGGGTTCGCCTCATAATGCGCGAGAAGCCGCTCCTGATAGGCGGAGAGCCGGAAGAAGTAGCTCTCCTCCTCCACCCATTCGACCGGCGAGCCGAGCGGCTCGCGGCGGACGCCGTCGTCGCCGACGATGGTTTCGCCCTCGTCGAAGAATGCTTCCTGCCGCACGGAATACCAGCCGGCATACTTGCCGAGATAGATGTCGCCGTTCGCCTCCATCCGGCGCCAGATTTCCTGGCAGGCGCGGTAGTGCCGCTCCTCGGTGGTGCGGATGAAGTCGTCGTTGGTGCAGCCGAGGGCCGCGACCAGTTCGCGGAACCGTTCGGAATTGCGGTCGGCCAGCTGCCGGGGCGTGAGCCCTTCCTTGACGGCCGTCTGCTGCATCTTCAGGCCGTGCTCGTCGGTGCCGGTGAGAAAGAAGACGTCCTTCCCGTCGAGCCGCTGGAAACGCGCGAGCGCATCGCTCGCGAGCGCCGTGTAGGCATGCCCTATGTGCGGCGCGCCGTTCGGATAGAAGATCGGCGTCGTGAGGTAATAGGTCGGCTTCGCGGGCATGGCCTTCAGACTGGCAGGACGCGGGGCTTCAGCGCTGTCCGGCGGCGGCAGCCGTCTCCAGGAGATCGACGACGAACTGCTTCGAGTCGAGATTGTAGGTCTCGACCTCCTGGCCGGCGAGCGTGGCCTTTTCCCACAGCTCCGCCCAGGTGACAAGCGGCAAGGCGGCCGGGCGCGCGCCCGGATCCGGCTCCGGACGGCCGCGGACGCGGCGGTGCAGATAGCCGAGCAGGAGATCGAGGACCTGGCCGTATCCGCCGCCGCGCTGGTCGAGCGCGGTGTCCCCGAGTCTGGTCATCGCCGATCGGTCGCCTCCTTCGATGGCGCGAAGGAGAAGCCGGTAGAGCTCGACGCCCCTCGCCTCGCGGAGCTCGATGAGCCGCCTGGCGCTGCCGCCGGCGAGCGCGAGCGCGATCCGGGCCTCCGGGTCGCGCGCCGGGTCGAGATCGCCGAACCCCGCGACGAGCGCCGCTTCCCGATCGTCGAGCGGCCCGAGCGTGAGAAGGCGGCATCGCGACCGGATCGTCGGCAGGAGACGGCCGGCGGATTCGCAGAGGATCAGGAAGACGGTCTCCTTCGGGGGCTCCTCGAGCGACTTCAGGAGGGCGTTCGCGGCGTTCCGGTTGAGGTCGTCGGCGGTGTCCACGATCACGAAGCGCCAACGGCCTTCGCCGGCCGTCGTGCCGAGGAACGGAATGAGCCTGCGCACCGCGCCGACCGATATTTCGGTCCTGTGCCGTTTCGCCCGCTCGTCCCAGTCGCGCTGAAGGTGAAGCACGTTCGGGTGCGCGCCGACCGCCATCAGGTGCGCGGGCCGGCCGGCCGGATCGGCAGCGAGGTCGACGGCGCGCGCAACCGCCTCCGATCCGGGATCGGGATGGGAAAGCACGAACCGCGCGAACCGGAACGCGAGCGTCGCCTTGCCGATGCCGCGCATGCCGGCGAGGAGCCAGGCATGGTGCATGCGGCCCGACCGATAGGCGGACAGGAGCTCGCGCTCGGCCTCCGCATGGCCGACGAGGCGGAACGTCTCGCGCGGGAGCGGCACGCCGTCGAGCGCATCGTGGGGCGGCTGCTCCACGGCCGGCTTCGCAGCGCGCGCCATCAGCCTCCCCGGCCTTCGATCTCGGCTCCGAAGCGCGCCAGGACGGCGGCCTCGACGGCACCCGATACCGCCGCGACCGGCAGCGTCGCGTCGATCAGCACGCAGCGGTCAGGCTCGCTCCGCGCGATAGCGAGGAAAGCCGCGCGCCGGGCTTCATGGACGGCGAGCACGTCCTGCTCGAAGCGGTCGGCGCCTTCGTTCCGCCGGGCCGCACGGGCGAGCCCCTCGGCGGCCGGCAAATCGAAGACGAGCGTCAGGTCCGGCCTGTCGGCGCCGATCGCGATCCGCTCGAGCGCCAGCAGCGTCTCGTCCGCGACGCCGGCGGCACCCTGATAGGCGCGCGTGGAATCGATGAACCGGTCGCAGACCACCCAGCGGCCTTCGGAAAGCGCCGGCCTGATGATCCGCGCCATGTGGTCCGATCGCGCGATGGCGAAGACGGTCGCTTCGGCTTCGGCGCCGAACGGCGCCACGAGACCGTCCAGCAGCATCGCGCGGAGCGCCTCGGCATGGGGCGTGCCGCCCGGCTCGCGCGTCAGCACGGGGTCGCGGCCCATCGCCCGCAGCCAGGCGGCGAGGGCGCGCGCATGGGTCGATTTCCCTGCCCCCTCCCCGCCCTCCAGCGTGATGAAGCGCCCGCGCGCGGTCACAGCCACCCGAGCAGCAATTCGCCGAGCGCATCGAAGGCGCGCTGGTGGAGGCTGCCGCGGCCGACATCGCCGGCCGTATGAAGCGGCGTCTCCTGGATCAGCTGGTCGCCGTTCCAGATCTTCAGCGTTCCGACTTCCTGGTTCGCCGCGACCGGGGCCATGAGCGGGCCGGTATAGACGGCCTGGGCCTTGAGGTCGGATTCCCCGGACCGCGCCACGAGCACGCGGACGGCACCCTCCGCCTTGAGCGGGACGCGGCCCTGCACCCCGCCATAGACGGACGCCTCGGCGACGACCTCGTCGGGCTCGAAGAGCGTGACCTGCCGGAACGAGCGGAAGCCCCATTCCATCAGCTTCCGGGCTTCCTGCTCGCGCTCGCGGGGCGACGAGAGCCCGTTCATCGACAGGATGAGGCGCTGCGTGTTGGCGACGGCCGATGCCGTAAGCCCGTAGCCCGCCTCGGCGATATAGCCGGTCTTCAGGCCGTCGGCGCCGATGCCTTCGTTGAGCAGCGGATTGCGGTTCCGCTGCGTGATCTTGTTCCAGGTGAATTCCGGCTCGGCGAACATTTTGTAGAGGTCCGGATATTCGCGGATGATATGGCGGGCGAGCATCGCGAGGTCGCGCACCGTCACCCGCTGCTCCGGATCGGGCAGGCCCGTGGCATTGCGGAATGTCGAATTCTCGAGGCCGATCTCCTTGGCGCGCTTGTTGAGGAGGTCGGAGAAGGCGAATTCGGAGCCGGCGATCCCCTCCGCGATCACGATGGCGGCGTCGTTGCCCGACTGGACGATCATGCCGCGGAGCAGGTCCTCCAGGCGGATGCGGGAATTGAGCTGGGCGAACATCGTGGAGCCGCCCGACGCCGCGCCGCCGGTGCGCCAGGCATGCTCGGAAACGGTGAATTCGTCATCCAGGGAGAGGCGGCCATGCTTCAGCGCGTTGAAGACGTATTCGGCGACCATCATCTTCGCCATCGAGGCGGGGGGCGTCGGCTCGTCGGCGGCCTTCTCGAAGAGCACCGTCCCGCTGTCATAGTCCATCAGGATCGCGTGCTTCGCCTTCGTGTCGAAGGCGGGCTGGGCCACGGCCGGGACGGCGGCGAGCCCGACGGCAAGGCCGACGGCGATCCGCATCAAAGCAAGGATGTGCATGTCCGCTTTGTTCCTCGAGCGCCCCCGCAACGATAAAGGGCACGCCGCCGCGGGATCAAGCCTGCGCGGCGGCGGGAGGCGCGGGGCTCAGCGGACGAGCGAGTCGATCGCCCCGAGCGCAGGGAACGCCCATTCGCCCGAGGCGGCGGCATAGGACGTCGTGAAGGCGGGCGCCGAAGCCTCCGGCCTGGCGACCGGAAGCCCGGGCGCGGCGTCGGGCATCGTGAAGGATGCCGGCTGCGGCGCGAGCGGCCGGTCGGTCATCAGGACCGCGCGGTAGATGTCGAGCGGAGCGTCGGTCGCCGCGAGCAGCGCGACCGCGGTCGGCGCGTCGGGCGCGCGCGCGGCGACGGCCGGCTCCGGCCTCGCC
>NZ_SPKJ01000110.1 GCF_009866965.1 Propylenella binzhouense
CGGCGCGGCGCGTGCCGGCCGAAGCCGCGCCGGAGCCGCTGCGGACGGCGGCTGCCGCGTCAAGCGCACCCGGCCGGCCGGCGGATCGCTGAGGCCGGGCCTGCGGGACGCGCTCCGTCAGCTGGCGCTCGCATAGAAGAGGTGGCGGCCGATCCGGCCGGTCATGCGCAGCTTCCGCGACCAGGACGGATTGACTGCGGTCGTGTGGTAATGGGTGGAGGCGCCGACGCCGTCCGGCCAGTCCTCCGATTCCTCGCAGGTCTCCTCGCAATCCAGCAGCGCGGCCGCTTCGGCGAGAATGCTCTTCCAGAGCTTCCTTTCGGCGATGAGGTCGGGCCGGCCGTCGCAGGCGAAGGAGAACTGGCAGCGGTTCTTCCTCTCGGCGTTCTGGTAGACCACGCCGCAGATCGTATCGGGGTAGCGCTCGCTCTCCTTCCGATTGAGGATGACCCGTCCGACCGCGAGCTGGCCGTCGAGCGGCTCCCCCCTTGCCTCGAAATAGATCCCCTTCGCCAGACATTCGGTCTCCTTGTCGGGCGCCCCCTCGTCCTCCGCCAGCGCAACGCGGGTCGTCAGCGCCGACGACGTGAGAACGAGCGCGCAAAGCGCCAGCCTGTAGGCAAGCCGCATCCAATGATCCTTATTTTGCTCAAGTGTCCCAGCGGGTTGGACCCGCGCCCCTTCCCGGAGGCGGGGTGCTGATGGCAGGCAATCAAGGCGAGGAATGGCAGCGTATGTGGCGGGAAGAAGATAGTTCCGGGCCAGATGAAGAAATCTATTCCGCCGTCACGGCAATTTTTAACCGGCTAACCGGTTCGTTTGTCGGCTTCGAATGGAGAATAGCAATATATTGTTCTTCTGTTTGCCTCGATCGTTTTGGTTAATAGGCGTGAAGTAGAGGAATATTTCGCCGGACACTGCAGCTTTGGGATGCCGATCGCGCCGCCGCCGCATTCGCTCGGGCGCGCGGCCGCATTGACCGGCGCCGCCGCGGGCGCATAGTCGTCGCCTGATCGGGAGCGTAGCGATGAGCGGATGCATCGTCGGCTGGGCGCATGGCCGCTTCGGCCGGCACGAGTCGGGCAGCCTCGAGGCCTTGATCGCGGAGACCGGCGCGGCGGCGATCCGCGATGCCGGGCTCGAGCCGGAGGATGTCGGCGAGATCATGGTCGGGAATTTCGGCGGCTTCGAGAAGCAGTCCTTCCCGGCCTCGTTCGCGCTGGCGATCGATCCCGCCCTCCGGTTCCGCCCCGCCACGCGCGTCGAGAACGCCTGCGCGACCGGGTCCGCCGCGCTCCACCAGGGGCTCAACGCCGTCGCGGCGGGCCGCGCCCGGTTCGTGCTGGTGATCGGCGCCGAACGGATGACGGCGGCGCCCGGCGCGGAAATCGGCGACATCCTGCTCAACGCCTCCTATCGCGCGGAGGAGGGCGGGACCGAGGGCGGCTTCGCCGGCATTTTCGGGCGCATCGCGGAGCTCTATTTCCAGCGCTACGGCGACCGCTCGGAGGCGCTCGCCCGCATCGCCGCCAAGAACCACGGCAACGGCGTCGCCAACCCCTATGCCCAGCTCCGCAAGGATCTCGGCTTCGCGTTCTGCAACGCGGTCTCCGACAAGAACCCGCTGGTTGCCGGCCCGCTTCGCCGCACCGATTGCTCGCTCGTCTCCGACGGCGCGGCCGCGATCGTGCTGACCGACACGGAGACCGCGCTCAGGATGCCGAAGGCCGTCCACCTCCGCGCCGCCGTGCAGGTGAACGACTACCTTCCGATGTCGCGGCGCGACGTCGTGGCCTTCGAAGGCTGCGCGGAAGCCTGGCGCCGCGCGCATGACGCGGCCGGCACGGTGCTCGCAGACCTCGATCTCGTGGAGACGCATGACTGCTTCACCATCGCCGAGCTGATCGAATACGAGGCGATGGGGCTGACCCGCCCCGGCGAGGGGCACCGCGCGATCGACGAAGGCTGGGTCGAGCGGGACGGGCGGCTTCCGGTGAACCCCTCCGGCGGGCTGAAGGCGAAGGGCCATCCGATCGGCGCGACCGGCGTCTCCATGCACGCGCTCGCGGCGATGCAGCTCACCGGCACCGCGGAGGGGATGCAGGTTCCGGGCGCCGCGCTCGCTGGCATCTTCAACATGGGTGGCACCGCGGTCGCGAACTACGTCTCCATCCTGGAGCGGCTGCGCTGACGGGAACCGTCTCCCCGCCGCTTCGTTGATGCCCCATGTTGCAGCGCAGCGAAGAGCCCAAGTCCCTGGCATTGGCCGCTGCCGCTGGCGGAGCGGCTCTTGTCGCCCTCGCGTTCTATCATGGCCGGCGCGCCCGTCTCGCGGAGCGCCGGACGCCGCCGGTGGGCGCGTTCCTCGAGGTGGGGGGCGTCCGGCTGCATTACTTCGAGCGCGGCCGCGGGCCCGCGCTGGTGCTGTTCCACGGCAATGGAAGCCTGATCCAGGATTTCCTGTCGAGCGGCCTCGTCGCGCGCGCCGCCCGGCGCTACCGCGTGATCGTGTTCGACAGGCCGGGCTATGGCTTCAGCGCGCGCCCGCGCGGCCGGCTCTGGACGCCCTGGGCGCAGGCTGACCTCCTTCACGCGGCGCTGGCGCGGCTCGGGATCGGCGAGGCGATCGTCCTCGGCCATTCCTGGGGGGCGCTGGTCGCGGCGAGCTATGCGCTGCGGTTCCCGGCTGCGACGCGCGCCCTCGTGCTCGCCTCCGGCTATTTCTATCCGAGCCCGCGCTTCGACGCGCTCCTGGCCTCGCCCTCCGCTGTGCCGGTCCTGGGCGACGTGCTGCGCTGCACCGTCTCGCCGTTCATTGCGCGCGCGATCTGGCCGCTGCTGATGCGCCGCATCTTCGGGCCGGCGCCGGTCCCGCCCTCCTTCGCGGAATTCCCGCGCGAGCTCGCGCTCCGGCCGTCGCAGCTCAGGGCCGCGGCCGCCGAATCGGCCTTGCTGGTTCCTGCCGCGGCCCGTCTCGCTCGCCGCTATTCCGGGATTCGGGTTCCGACCGTCGTCATCGCCGGCGCCGACGACCGGATGCTCGACAGCCGCTACCAATCCGCGGGCGTCGCGCGTGCCGTCCCGGGAAGCCGGCTGCATCTCCTGCCGGGGGTCGGGCACATGGTGCACCAGACCGCGCCCGACGCGGTGATGGCGGCGATCGACGAGGCGTCCGCAATGGCGGCGGTGGGGTCGCCGGCCCCTAGCCTGCCCCGATCGCGCCGAAGCCCGGCAGGATGAGCGCGGGCGCCGTGAAGCGGACGCCGGCGACGAGGCCGAGAAGGCTGATCTGCAGGCCGTCGCGGATGCCGAACGCGACGCCCGCGAGGCCCCCGAGCGAAACCGCCCAGCCGCCGGACGGCGTCGGGAAGAAGCCGGTCCGGTAGTCGCGGCCGATCGCGGTCGGCGGCAGCTCGGCGCCGAGCTCGGGGACGGCCGCGATCACGCTCGCGACGAAGGTGTTCGAGTTCGGCCCGGGCCAGACGCGGTACGTTCCCGGCCTCGACCAGGGATAGGCGGCGATCGCCGCCTCGACCTTCGGGAGGAGCGCCGCCGCCTCAGCGCCTCGAAGCGCGTAGATGATCTCCGGCTCGTTCGAATACCAGCGCCCGTCGGGCGCGTTGCGGTTGCGCCGGACGGGAAGGCCCCAGGCCGTCACCTCGTAGCGGTCGTAGCCGTCGGCGCCGGCGTGCTTCAGCACGAGCCAGGTGTGCACGGCCACGGCGCCCTTCAGGCCGCCGGTGCGCGCAGCGAGGATCCGGATCGAGGCTTCGGGCTCCGCGCGCGGCGAAGGCAGGATGCCGGCGGAGCTCCAGTCCGCGTCGCGCCAGCTCGACGGACGGTCTGCGGCGATCCAGACCGCGCCATGTGCGAGGACCGGCGCTATGAAGAGGAGGATGACGAGGACGGCGGACCACCGGATCGTGCTGCGCATGCTGGCCCTTCTCGCCGGCGAGCGTCGATGCCTCGTGCAATGTTACCGGCAGCGTGAGCCATGGCCAATCCCGTCCTCGTAGAGGTCACCCGCGGCCCGCTCGTGGAGAGCCGCCACCGTGCTTCCGTCGCGGTCGTCGACGCGGCGGGGACCGTTCTTTGGGCGACCGGGGATACCGAGCGGCCGGTCTTCCCGCGTTCCGCCGTCAAGCCTCTCCAGGCGCTGCCGCTCGTCGAATCGGGTGCCGCGGATGCGTTCGGGTTCGACACGCGCGAGCTCGCGCTGGCGCAGGCGTCGCATGGCGGGGAGCCTGCCCATGTCGCCGGCGTCGAGGCGATGCTCCGGGCGGCCGGGTTCGACGAATCCGCGCTCGAATGCGGGGCGCATGCGCCGAGCCACCCGGCCTCCGCCGAAGCGCTCGCCTGCGCGGGCGAGCGTCCGCGCGCGGTCCACAACAATTGTTCGGGAAAGCATGCCGGCTTCCTCGCCCTCGCTGCGCGCCTGGGCGTTTCCAGCAACGGCTATGTTGAACCCGGGCACGCCGTGCAGGCGGCCGTCAGGGATGCGATGGCGGACGTGCTCCGGGCGAGGCTCGGCGAAGAGAACCGCGGCATCGACGGCTGCTCGATCCCCTCCTGGGCGGTCCCGCTCGCGGCGCTCGCAAGCGGCTTCGCGCGGTTCGGGACCGGCGCCGGCCTGCCGCCGGTGCGGGCCGCCGCCGCACGCAGGCTTTACGAGGCGGCGACGTCGGCCCCGTTCTTCGTGGCGGGCACCGGCCGCTTCTGCACGGAGGTGATGGCCGGGCTCGCCGGCGCGGCGCTCGTGAAGACCGGGGCGGAGGGGGTCTTCTGCGCGGCCGTTCCGGCTCTCGGGCTCGGCATCGCGCTCAAATGCGATGACGGCGGCACGCGCGGCTCCGAATGCGTGATGGCGGCGCTCCTCGCACGGCTGCTTCCGGAGCACGCGGCCGCGCTCGCCCCGCGGCTGGACGTCCCGGTCGTGACGCGGCGCGGCTCGCGGGTGGGCGACATCCGGCCGGTGCCGGGTGCGTTCGCGTCTCTCGCGCCGCCGGCGCGCTCGGTCTGAAGACCTTCGGCGGAGATCGGCCGGACCGGTGCCGGCCCGCCGCCTCAGCCCCGCGGCAGGTTGGCGAGATCGCCGCGCTTCAGGTGGCTGATGAAGGACATCCTCGTTCCGTCGAGGCTCGGCGTGATGGCCGTGATCGGAACGCGCACGGGCCGCCCGCTCTCGCCTGAGAGATCGACGACGATGTGGGTCACGGCTCCGCTCGAATCGCCGACCGCGCGCTCCACCGTGCCGATCCTGTCGCCGTCCTCGTCGAAGACCGGCGAACCCGTGACCGAATCGAGCGACCAGCCGGACGGGAACATGTGCTCGCCGGGTATGGCCGGAGGCGGGGCCCCGGGATCCGACTGCGCGATCGCCGGCCCGGCCGCGAGGCCGGCCAGCAAAGAGAGGGCGAAACGCATGCGCATTGGGGCGACCCAGGCTTCCTTTCCGGTCTAACGAATCGGGAGGAGACCGGTTCCTCGCAGTGGCGGCGAGGCTGAAATGTCCGGTTGTCCGGATGTGGCCGCTTCTGGCGCGTCGGGGTCTCGCGCCGCCGATCCATAGCATTGTAATAAAACCGGGATCTTTGAGGGGCGGTTGCAGGCGTGCGCGTTAACCCGCCACGAACGAATTCAATCTTAGGAATTACCTTTGACTGCGAGTGCGAAGGTCATGATTTCCGAGGGCGAGCGTCTCAGGCATCTTGATCGCCTGGAGATTTTGGACACCGAGCGGGCGCCCGGCTTCGAGAGCCTCGTCGAGCTGGCTTGCGAAGTGCTGGCGGTCCCGATGGCGACGATCTCGCTCGTCGCCTCCGACCGGCAATGGTTCAAGGCGAGCCGCGGAATGTGCATGACGAGCACCGACCGGGCGAGCGCCTTCTGCGATTTCACGATCCGCTCGGACGACGTGCTCGTCATCGAGGATGCCCGCGCTGACATGCGCTTCGCCTTCAACCGGCAGGTGATCGGCCCGCCTTTCGTCCGCTTCTATGCGGGCGCACCGCTCGTCTTCGGGCCCGATCTGCGGCTCGGCAGCCTCTGCGTCATGGATCGCGTGCCGCGCGCCTTCGGCGAAGGCGAGCAGAAGATCCTTCGCCTGCTCGCCGCACAGGCCGTCGATCAGCTTCTCCATCACCAGACCCTCGGGCGGCTTCGCCGGGCGGTGCGGGAGCGCCGCCGCCAGTTGCACCGGGTGATCGATCAGAACCGGCTGCTCGCCGAGCAGGAGCGGCAGCTCCGGCAGATCTCGCGTCTCGCCAGCATTGGCGGCTGGTCGCTCGACCTCAGGAGCGGCACCGCAACCTGGACTCCCGAGGCCCTCGCCCTCCTCGGATGTCCTGGCGAGCAGCCCGCGACGCTTGCCGACGGCTTTCGCAAGCAGACCAGCGCCGATCTTTCCCGGATCATGCATGCGGTGGCCGAGACCGCCGGCAGCGGACAGCCGTTCTCCTACGAATCCTGCCACGTCTGTGCGCCCGGCGCGACGCGCTGGACTCGCATCATCGCGGAGCGCGACGGCGCGGACCGCGTCATCGGCACCGTCCAGGACATCACCTCCGAGCGCGTCATGCAGGATGAGCTGGAGCGCCTCGCGACGCGCGATCCGCTGACCGGGCTCGCCAACCGGCGCGCTCTCGGCGAAACGATCCGCGCGGCGGCGGAGGCGGCCGCCACCGGAAAGACGATGGCGCTGCTCATCCTCGAGCTCGACAATTTCAAGGACGTCAACGACACGCTCGGCCATCATGCAGGCGACCACCTCCTGCTGGCGCTGAGCGACCGCCTCCGGCAATCGGTGGCGGAGGGAACCCTGGTGGCACGTCCGGGCGGCGACGAGTTCGCCGTGTTCCTGCCGGATCTCGATCCCGCCGAATTGCCCGGCATCGCCAGCCGGATGCTCGAGACCGCCACCGCGCCGGTCCAGTATGCCGGCCAGACCCTCCGGGTGGGCGCCTCGATCGGCGTCGCCGTGGCGCAGTCTCCGGCCGTGAGCGAGGAGCTTCTGCGGCAGGCGGATATCGCCGTCTACGACGCCAAGCATGCCGGCGGCGACAGGTGGTCCATCTACAGCCCGGAGCTCGGCGATTATATCGAGCGCCGCCACCGGCTTTTCCAGGAGGTCCGGGCGGGCCTCCAGCACGACCAGTTCACCGTCGCCTTCCAGCCAGTCGTGAACCTGCGGTCGAGCGCTGTCGTTGCGCACGAGGTTCTCATCCGGTGGCAGCACCCGCGGCTGGGCCTCCGCAGTGCCGGCGAGTTCGTGGACGCGCTGGAGGATCTGGCGCTCGGGCGGGCGCTCTCCGATCGCGCGATCGAACTCGCCATCGGTCAGTTCGCCGACTGGAGTCGCCGCGGCGTGCCCGTCGACGGCATCGGCGTCAACATAGCCGCCGGCCAGCTCCGCGATCCGACCTTCCCGGCAAATCTCTATGCGCTGATGCAGGCGAGCGGCGTCGCCTCCTCCGCCATCCGCCTCGAGATCACGGAGGGCGTGCTGCTCGGGCGCGGCGCGGAGACGGCGATCCGCAAGGTGACCGAGATGCACGAGGCCGGGTTCCGCATCATCCTGGACGATTTCGGGACCGGCTACGCCTCGCTGACGCATCTCAGGGAGCTGCCGGTCGACGGCGTCAAGATCGACGCCTCCTTCGTGCGCTCGATGGCCTCGCAGGCGGCGAACCGGGTGATCGTCCGCTCCGTCATCGAGATGGCGCATGGCCTCGGCATGACCGTCGTGGCCGAAGGCGTGGAAACGCCGGAAATGGACGCACTCCTGAAGATCATGGGCTGCGATTTCGGGCAGGGCTACTATTACGGCCGTCCGGCGCTCGCCGAGGAGGTCGAGCGGCACCCGCTCTTGCGCCAGGCCGGCTGATCCGCCGCGCCGGAACGGCCCCGCAGGCCTTTGCGGGGAGGCGGGCATGTCCTAAGCGGTATGGCGAAGAGGATTATCCGGGACGGCCCGATGTCTCAGCGGAAACTTGGCCGGGCGCCTGGCCGCGGCGCCCGGGCAGGGCGCTGCCGCCGTGGCGGCTAGGCGAATCGGCGCGCGTGTCGCGCGCAAGCACGGCCTCCGCCGGCTCTTCGGGCCGTTCGGCGATGCCGGCGGCCCGGAAACGGAGCGCCGCCTCGTCCTCCATATCGGCGCCAACAAGACCGGCACGTCCGCGCTCCAGACCTGGCTTGCGATCAACGCGCCCGCGCTGCTCGAGCGCGGCGTGTTCTACCCGTCGCCCGGCATCGGCGTGCGGGCCGACAGGAAGACGGCCGACCGGATCGCGCGGACGGCCGGCGACCGCTTCACGCGTGCCGTCGCGAACGGCAACACGCTCTATCTCTACAGGCTTCTCCGGCCGGAGGTCCGTCCCGAGGGCTTCGACCAGGAGGAGTTCATCCGGCGCCTCGAGACGGTGCTCGGAAACGATCTTCCGGTCGTCCTCTTCTCGGGCGAGCACCTGCAGCTCGCCGATCCCGACTGGCTCGCCTTCCTGCGCGACGCGGCGCTCGCGGAGGGCCGCCGCATCGAGATCGCCTACGTCATGCGCAATCTCGCCGAGCACGCCTTCTCGGTCTGGATGCAGGAGGTGAAGCGCGGCGGGTCGGCAGCCGATTTCAGCGCCTTCGCGGATCTGTACCAGGCTCCCTTCGCGGCATGCTGGGCGAAGTTCGCCGGCGTATTCGGCGAGGCCGCCATCCTGCCGATCCGCTACGAGGATATCCGGCAGGATCTCGTCGGCGGCTTCCTCGCAAGGGTGTTCGGCTGGCGCGTGGCGGATGCGGCGGTGCCGGTCGTCAATCCCGCCCTCTCGGAGCGGCAGCTGCCCTTCATGCTCGCCGCCAATCGCAGGCTCGCGCGGATCGGCGGCGGGGCGGCGCTGCGCGCCTCCGTCGCGCTCTCCGACTATTTCGTTCTCAAGGCCCAGGCCGAGCCTGTCCGCCCCCATGCGACGCCCGATCAGCTGAAGGCGATCGAGCGGATGAACGGCGAAGGCCTCGCCTGGCTCAATGCCAGGCTCGCGACCAGGCTCGATGCCGGGTTTCCAGCCGGGCAGGGGCTGCTCCTCGCCGATATGCCCGTGGTTTCCGCCTCTTCCGCACTTTCCGCGGCGGCCGGACCGATGGGCGCGCTCGCCAACGCGGTCGCCGACCTCCTTCTCGCCGACCCGGATGCGCTCGCCGGCATGCCCGCCCAGCCGGACGACGGGATCGCCGCGCTCACCGAGCCCTGCGGCCGCGCCGGGCGCGCGCTCGAGGCTGTCCTTTCCGGCGAGGGGTGAGCGCACGGCCGCGATTGCCCCGTTCCGCGCAATCGCCTATGTCGTGGCCGAACCCCCCAACGTCCGAGCTACGGAGCCTCCGCCGCCATGGCGCGCCAGTTCATCTACTACATGCATGACCTCTCCAAGGCCTATTCGGGCGGCAAGAAGGTCCTCGACGGCATCAATCTCCAGTTCTACCCGGACGCCAAGATCGGCGTGCTCGGCCCGAACGGCTCCGGCAAGTCGACGCTGCTCAGGATCATGGCCGGGATGGACAAGGAGTTCACCGGCGAGGCCTGGGCGGCGGAAGGCGCCACCGTCGGCTATCTCTCGCAGGAGCCGGCGCTCGACGCCTCCAAGGACGTGCTCGGCAACGTGATGGAGGGGGTCGCCGACAAGCAGGCGGTCCTCGACCGCTACAACGAGCTGATGATGAACTATTCCGACGAGACGGCGGCGGAGGCCTCCGAGCTCCAGGACGAGATCGATTCCAAGAATCTGTGGGACCTGGAATCGAAGGTCCAGATGGCGATGGACGCGCTGCGCTGCCCGCCCGGCGATGCGGACGTCAACAATCTCTCCGGCGGCGAGCGCAGGCGTGTGGCGCTCTGCCGGCTGCTCCTCTGGGAGCCGGACCTCCTCCTCCTCGACGAGCCGACGAACCATCTCGACGCGGAGACGGTCGCCTGGCTGGAGAAGCACCTCGAGCAATATCCCGGCGCCGTGCTGATCGTCACCCACGACCGCTACTTCCTCGACAACGTGACGGGCTGGATCCTCGAGATCGACCGCGGCCGCGGCATCCCCTACCAGGGCAACTACACCGCCTATCTGGAGCAGAAGGCGAAGCGTTTCGCCCAGGAGCAGCGCGAGGACGAGGCGCGCCAGAAGGTGCTCGAGCGCGAGCGCGAGTGGATGGGCCGCAGCCCGCAGGCGCGCCAGTCGAAATCGAAGGCCCGCATCAAGGCCTATGACGAGCTGCTGAAGCTCAACGAGGCGCGCCTGCAGTCGCGCGACGCGCAGATCGTCATCCCGCCCGGGCCGCGGCTCGGCGACGTCGTGATCGATGCCGAGGACCTGTCGAAGGGCTTTGGGGACCGGCTCCTCATCGACGACCTCACCTTCAAGCTGCCGCCCGGCGGCATCGTCGGCGTGATCGGCCCGAACGGCGCCGGCAAGACGACGCTCTTCAAGATGATCACCGGCGAGGAGAAGCCGGACGGCGGCGCCATCCGGATCGGGGAGACCGTGGTGCTCGGCTACGCCGAGCAGAACCGCGGGCTCGATCCGAACGCCACCGTCTGGGAGGAGATCTCCGGCGGTGCCGAGGTGGTCCAGCTCGGCAAGCGCGAAATGAACTCGCGCGCTTATTGCGGGGCGTTCAACTTCAAGGGCGGCGATCAGCAGAAGCCAGTCGGCCGGCTCTCCGGCGGCGAGCGCAACCGCGTGCACCTCGCCAAGATGCTGAAATCGGGCGCGAACGTCCTCCTCCTCGACGAGCCGACCAACGACCTCGACACCGAGACGCTGGCTGCCCTGGAGGAGGCGCTCGAGGATTTCGCCGGCTGCGCCGTGGTCATCAGCCACGACCGCATGTTCCTCGACCGCCTCGCGACCCACATCCTCGCCTTCGAGGGCGACAGCCACGTCGAATGGTTCGAGGGCAACTTCCAGGCCTATGAGGAGGACAAGAAGCGCCGCCTCGGCGCCGATGCCGTCGAGAACCCACGCCGGATCAAGTACAAGCCGCTAACGCGGTAAGGGCGGCTCCGTGCTGTTTGATGATCTGAAGGCGCGGGGGTTTGATGTTCTGGCGCTTCACCACGCCGAGGCAATTATCACGCACGATATGCCGGAGGCCGAGAAAGACATCGATCGGGTTCTTTGTTCGTTGGAAATTCCGATCACTGAGCTTGTCGCAGGTGGGGGTGGCGAAGCACAAGGCACACAGAGGATGCGGCGGGCTCTTTCCGATCTGGGATGGGTCAAGCGGAATATCGGAATCCGCAAAACTGTCCGTTGGGACGACGAATCCGATGAGCAGGTTGTCGCCTCCTTGTCCCACGAAATTGATCATGTGAAGACGTTCGGCCCGATGAACTGGGCGATCGCGCTAGAGATTGAGTGGAACAACAAGGATCCGTTCTTCGATCGGGATCTTGAAAATTTCAAGCGCCTTCATGCCGAAGGTGCAATCTCTGTCGGGGCGCTCATTACCAGGGGCGAGAGTTTGCATCGGAGCATGAGGACTCTGCTACGGCGGTTCATCGACCAAAAGGGCATCGATGCTGTAGAAGCTTTGGGCGAATTTGGTTATCGGCCAACTCGCCGGCAGCAGGACATCATCGAAAGGGCAGCAAAGCGTTCAGGCGATTTCAGGCAAGCTTGGGTTGACGCCTTCGTTAGAGCGGAATCCGATCAGGTTGCATCATACCCTGCCGCTTTGAAGTAGTTGGCGCATTCGGCTGGTGGGAAGAGATCGATGAGGCG
>NZ_SPKJ01000111.1 GCF_009866965.1 Propylenella binzhouense
CGCCGTCCTCTTCGGCCTCGCCGCCGGCCTCGCCGCGATCGCGGCCCGGCCGCGCGCCGCCGCGGCGGCGGCGCAGATCCGGTTCGGGCTGACGCCGGTGTTCCTGACCTCCGACCTCGAGCTGCTCGACCGCCTGCAGACCTATCTGGAGCGGGCGACCGGGTTCCAGGTGTCGCTGGTGCTGCGCCGGACCTACCAGGAGATCACCGCTCTCCTCACCTCCGGCGAGCTCGATGCCGCCTGGATCTGCGGCTATCCCTACGTGGCCCACGAACGCGCCCTGCAGCTCGTCGCCGTGCCCGTCTGGCGCGGCAGGCCGCTCTACCAATCCTACGTGATCGTCGACCGCGACCGCTAGGCCGCCTCCTTCGACGACCTGCGGGGCGACATTCACGCCTTCTCCGATCCCGATTCGAATTCCGGCTTCCTCGTCACGCGCGCGCTGCTGGCCGAGCGCCGCGCGACGCCCGACGCGTTCTTCTCGCGGACCTTCTTCACCTATGGCCACCGCAACGTCATCCGGGCGGTCTCCTCGGGGCTCGCCGCCTCCGGCTCCGTCGACGGCTATGTCTACGAGGTCGTCAACGAGCTCGAGCCTGAGCTCACCGCCCGCACGCGCGTGCTGCGCCGGTCGGAATGGCTGGGCTTCCCGCCGATCGCCGCGCCGAAAACGCCGCCGGACCCGGCGCGGCTCGAAGCGCTGAGGATGGCGCTCCTCGGCATGGCCGGCGACAGCGAGGGGCGGAAGGTGCTCGGCCTGCTCCGGCTCGATGCCTTCGCCGCGGAGCCGCCCGCCCTCTTCGATGCGATTGCCGCCAAGGTCGCCTTCGTCGCGCGGATGAGCTGAGCGATGGCGACGCCCTTCGATCCCCGCGCATGGCCGATCGCGCTGAGGGTGCCGCTCGCGGTCGCCGCCCTGATGGTGCTGGTCGGCATCGTCCTGTCGGAGCGGGTGCTCGCGCGGCTTGCCGACCTGCAGGAGGGGCAGCTCCGCGAGGTCGCCCGCAGCTATCTCGACGGCCTTTCCTCCGCCGTCGTGCCCGCCGTCGTCCGGGACGATCCGTGGGAGGCGTTCGACGCGATCGAGCGGCTGGAGGCGCTGAACAAGGGGCTGCGGCCGATCGAGACGGTGGTGACGGACGGCGGCGGCCGTGTCGTGGCGGCCTCCGATCCGCGCCGGCACGCCGTCGGCGCGCTCTATGCGCCGCCGGCGAGCGTCCCGACCGGGGCGGCCGCCGACTTCTCGCTGGAGGCCGACGCCGAATCGGCGCGCGCCGTCCGGCCGCTCGCTTATCCCGGCCGCACCGTCGGCACCATCTACGCAATCTTCGACACCTCCCATGTCGCCGCCGAGCGCCGCGACGTGCTGGCGACGCTCGTCGCCACCAACGTGGCGCTCACCTTCGCGCTGGCCGCGGCCGGATGGTTCCTCGTGCGCAGGATGATGCGGCCGGTGGCGGTCCTCACCGAGCATCTCGGCGCCGCGCGCGACGGCCGGCCGACCGCGATCGACCCGGCGGTGGTCGAGCGCGAGCGCGGCGATTTCCGCCGCCTGTTCGCGATCCACAACGACCTTGTCCAGTCCATCGCGGATCGGGAGGAACTCGCCAAGCGCCTTGCGGAGGAGGAGCGCCTCGGCAGCCTCGGGCGGCTCGCCTCCACCCTGGCGCACGAGATCAACAACCCGCTCGGCGGCATCCTCAACGCGCTCGACACGCTGCGGCGCCACGGCCATGTCGCGCAGGTGCGCAAGACCTCGATCGGCCTCGTGGAACGCGGTCTCCTCGGCATCCGCGACGTCGTGCAGACGACGCTTGCGCTCTACCGCGCCGATGCGGCGCCGCGGGACCTGCGTTCCGCCGATATCGACGACCTGCGCCTGCTCGCCGCGGCCGAGGCGCGGCGCCGGCGGGTGTTCATCGACGGCGTGACCGACATTCCGCCCGTGGTCGGGATCGCCGGCACCCCCGTCCGCCAGGCGATCCTCAACCTCCTTCTCAACGCCATCGCGGTCTCGCCACCGGAGGCCCGGGTCGTCCTCGACGTGCGGCGGGACGGCGGCGAGCTGCGCGTGGCGGTCCGCGATCGGGGCCCCGGGCTCTCCGCCGAGCATGCGCGGCGCCTGGTCCGCGGCGGCGACGTGCCGCTCGGAAGCGGCGGCCTCGGACTGTGGACGACGAACCGGCTCGTCCGCGACCTTGGCGGCCGGATCGAGGTCGGCCGTCCCGACGGGGGAGGAAGCTCGGTCGTCCTCCGCCTGCCCCTCAAACCCTCCGGGGAGCTTTCCGATGTCGCTTGAATCCCGCCGCATCGCCCTCGTCGAGGACGACCCCGTCATGGGCGGGAGCCTGGTCCAGCGCCTCTCGCTGGAGGGCGCCAGCGTCGACTGGTGGCAGACCGGCGAGGACGCGCTCGAGGGCGTGGCCGAGCGGGCGCCGGAGATCGTCATCTGCGACCTGCGCCTGCCCGGGATCGACGGCGAGGAGGTGTTCCGGAAGGTCTCGAACGCGGCCGGCGCGCCGCCCTTCCTGTTCATCACCGGCTTCGCGGAGATCGACCAGGCGGTACGCCTGATGCGCGCCGGAGCGGGCGACTATGTCGCCAAGCCGTTCGGCATCGACGATTTCCTGGACCGCGTGCAGGCGCTCATCGGGCCGGAGGCAGGCCGCCGCGAAGGCGAGCCGGTGCTCGGCGTATCGAAGCCGATGCGCGGGCTCGAACAGCTCGCCGGGCGGGCGGCGCGGATCGGCTCGAGCCTCCTCGTCACGGGGGAAACGGGGACCGGCAAGGAGGTCGTGGCGCGGCTCGTCCACGGCCTCTCGCCTGCCGCCGACCAGCCGTTCATGGCGGTCAATTGCGCCGCGATCCCGTCCGACCTGATGGAGAGCGAGCTCTTCGGCCACGAGAAGGGCGCCTTCACGGGTGCGCACCAGCGCCACGCGGGCTACGCCGAAAGGGCGGCCGGGGGCACCCTGTTCCTCGACGAGGTCGGCGAATTGCGGCCGGATCTCCAGGCGAAGCTTCTGCGGCTCCTGGAGGAGCGGCGCTTCACCCGGGTCGGGGGCGAGCGCCCGGTCGAGTTCCGCGCCCGCGTCATCGCCGCGACCAATGCGGATCTGGAGGGCCTCGTCCGGGCGGGCCGCTTCCGCGCGGACCTCTACTACCGCATCAACGTGGTGGCCGTGCCGGTGCCGCCGCTGCGGGAGCGCCGCGACGACATTCCGTGGCTCATGGAGCGCTTCTTCTCCGGCTTCGCGGCGACCTTCGACAGCGCGGTCAAGGGAATCTCCTCGCTCGCCGAGGAGGCGGCCCTCGCGCATGACTGGCCGGGAAACGTCCGCGAGCTCCGCAACCGGGTCGAGCGCGCCGTCGCGCTCTCGGCCGGCCCCTGGATCGGTCCCGGCGACCTGTTCCCGGAGCAGGGCCCGGCCGCGAACCTCGCCTCGGCGCTGCCGCCCCTGGAGGAGGCGCGCGACGAGGCCGAGCGGCGCCACATCCTGCGGGCCCTCGCCGCCACCGGCGGCGGCACGGCGGCGGCGGCCCGGATCCTCGGCATCGGCCGCACGACGCTGTGGGAGAAGATGGGACGGCTCGGGCTGAAGCGGGGCGACGGATAGCCGCCGGCTCTGCCGGCCGGCGCGGCCCCGCCCTCCGCTGCATCGTGGTTTCCGCTGCCGGCACCGCCGAGGCCGGCAAGGCCCGGACCTGCCGGATCGGCACCGTTTGGATAACCGGACCGGCCCTCCGATCCCTGTTCGCCAATCCGAACGCCGTGATCCGGGGCGGCGCGCGAAATATGCGCTAACCCATTGAATATGCACGCCGCGCCTCTCTGGCCCGTTTCCTGCTCAGGGATCTGCATCTGCAGCGCGATCCGAGGGTAGATCCATGAAGAGGTGTGAGCGGCTGGTCGATGTGGGGCGGCGTCGTTTCCTGGCGGGCGCCGGGCTCGCGACCGCGGGGGCGGCGGTGGCGACGGTCTATCCGGCCGGGGCAAGGGCGGCGCCCGCCGCGGCTCTGGTCAGGTATCCGTCGAACCGGCTGGCGAATGTGAGCGAGCTTAAGGTCGACCAGCCTCTCGACGTCGCCTATCCCGACGACGGCGCGCCCGGCGTGCTCCTGAAGTTCGGCGAGCCGGTTCCGGGCGGCGTCGGGCCCGACGGCGACATCGTCGGGTTCTCGGTCGTCTGCCCGCACAAGGGCTATCCGCTCGCCTACAGCGCCGCCGACCGGTCGCTGAACTGCCCCGGCCACTACTCGCGCTTCGACTGCGAGCGCGGCGGCCAGCAGATCTGGGGCCAGGCGACGCAGAACCTGCCGCAATACGCGCTGCGGGTGGACGAGAAGGGCGACATCTACGCCGAAGGCGTGGACGAGCTCCTCTACGGCCGCCTGTCCAACGTGCTCTGAGGGAGGGGATCATGACCTACAAGCGCCAGATCGGCCGGCTGCCCATCGTTCCGGCCAATGCCCGCGAGCACAACGTGGTCTGCCACTATTGCATCGTCGGCTGCGGCTACAAGGCCTATAGCTGGGATGCGAGCCACGAGGGCGGCACCGCCCCGGCGGACAACAGGTTCGGCGTCGATCTCGCGGAGCAGCAGCCCGCGGAGACGCCCGCCTGGTACGCGCCGTCCATGTACAATATCGTCCGCCAGGACGGCCGCGACGTCCACATCGTCATCAAGCCCGACCAGGACTGCGTGGTCAATTCCGGCCTGGGCAGCATCCGCGGCGCGCGCATCGCCGAGATGAGCTACAGCCGCGCTCGCAACACGCAGCTCCAGCGGCTCACCGATCCGCTCGTCTGGCGCTACGGCCAGCTGCAGCCGACGAGCTGGGACGATGCGCTCGATCTCGTGGCGCAGGTGACCGCGCGCGTGATCGCCGAGCAGGGCGAGGACGGGCTCTTCGTCTCCGCCTTCGACCATGGCGGCGCCGGCGGCGGGTACGAGAACACCTGGGGCACCGGCAAGCTCTATTTCGGCGCGATGAAGATCAGGAACATCCGCATCCACAACCGGCCCGCCTACAATTCGGAGGTCCATGCGAGCCGCGACATGGGCGTCGGCGAGCTCAACAATTGCTACGAGGACGCGGAGCTTGCCGACACCATCGTGGCGGTCGGCACGAATGCGCTCGAGACCCAGACCAACTATTTCCTCAATCACTGGATCCCGAACCTGCGCGGCACCTCGCTGGAGAAGAAGCGGGCCGAGTTCGCCGGCGAGCCGGTCGCAAACGGCCGCATCGTCATCGTCGATCCCCGCCGCACCGTGACGGTCAATGCCTGCGAGGTGGAGGCCGGCAAGGAGAACGTCCTCCACCTCCCGATCGAATCCGGCACCGATCTCGTCCTCTTCAACGCCTGGCTCGGCTACGTCGCCGACAAGGGATGGGTGGACCGGGCATTCGTCGAGGCGTCGACCAGGAACTTCGACAAGGCGCTCGCCGCCAATGCGGTCTCGATCGAGGAGGCGGCGCGGATCACCGGGCTTCCGGCCGCCGACATCGTCAAGGCGGCCGAATGGATCGCCGCGCCCAAGGAGGGCGGCGCCCGCCGCCGCGCGATGTTCGCCTATGAGAAGGGCCTGATCTGGGGCAACGACAATTACCGGACGAACGGCGCGCTGGTGAACCTGGCGCTCGCGACCGGCAATGTCGGTCGCCCGGGCGGCGGCTGCGTGCGCATGGGCGGCCATCAGGAAGGCTATGTGCGTCCGTCCGACGCCCATGTCGGGCGGCCCGCGGCCTATGTCGACAGGCTCCTGATCGAGGGCAAGGGCGGCGTCCACCACATCTGGGGCTGCGACCACTACAAGACGACGCTGAACGCCATGGAGTTCAAGCGCGTCTACAAGAAGCGCACCGATCTCGTGAAGGACGCCATGAACGGCGTCCCCTATGGCGACCGCGCGGCGATGGTCGAGGCCATTGCCGGCGCCATCGGCCAAGGCGGCCTCTTCGCCGTCGATGTCGACATCGTGCCGACGCGCATCGGCGAGGCCTGCCACGTGGTGCTGCCGGCCGCGACCTCCGGCGAGATGAACCTTGCCTCGATGAACGGCGAGCGGCGCATGCGTCTCACCGAGCGCTACATGGATCCGCCGGGGCAGGCCATGCCGGACTGCCTGATCGCCGCGCGCATCGCCAACCACATGGAGCGCGTCTTCCGCGCCATGGGCAAGGCCGACATGGCCGACAAGTTCGGAGGCTTCGACTGGAAGACCGAGGAAGACGCTTTCATGGACGGCTATCACGCCAACGCCAAGGGCGGCGAGTTCGTCACCTATGAGCGCCTGCGCGCGATGGGCACCAACGGCTTCCAGGAGCCCGCGACCGGCTTCGAGGACGGCCGGATCGTCGGCACCAAGCGTCTCTATGCCGACGGCAAGTTCGGGACGGATGACGGCAAGGCCGCCTTCATGGAGACCGCGTGGCGCGGCCTGCAGGCGCCGGGCAAGGAGGAGGAGAAGGCCAAGTTCCCGTACCTCATCAACAATGGCCGCGCGAACATCGTCTGGCAGAGCGCCTATCTCGACGTCGAGAACGAGCTGGTGATGGACCGCTGGCCCTATCCGTTCATCGAGATGAACCCCGGCGACATGGCCGAGCTCGGCCTCAAGCCCGGCGATCTGGTCGAGGTCTACAACGACAACGGATCGACCCAGGCGATGGCGAACCCCACGTCGACGGCAAGGCCGAAGCAGGCCTTCATGCTGTTCGGCTATCCGACCGGCGTGCAGGGGAACGTCGTGTCCGCCGGCGTGAACGAGTTCGTCATCCCGAACTACAAGCAGACCTGGGGGAGCATCCGCAAGATCGCCGATGCGCCCGAAGGCGTCCGGCACCTGACGTTCAAGTCGCAGGAATATGTCGCCGGATGAGGGCTGAGCGGGACGGGCCGCGCCTTCGCCGGCCCGCCCGCCGCGTCCGTCCCCTCCCCTCGCCCCTCTCGTCGTCGCCGGGCTCGACCCGGCGAGCCACGCCGCCCCGCCTCCCCCTCTGTCGTCATCGCCGGGCTCGACCGGCGATCCAGAAGCGGAGCAGCGGCCCAGGCGCCGCCTGGATGCCCGGGTCAAGCCCGGGCAGGACGACAGAACAAGCGGCAGGGGCCCGAAACGGAACGAGCGGCAAAACGCCGGAGCGGAACAAGCGGCAAAACGCCGGAGCGGAACGAGCGGCAAACGCCGGAGCGGCACGAGCGGCGCGGCCTTCACGATGCACCCTCGCCGGGGCCGCATCCATCCCCCTCCCCCTCGTGGGGAGGGGCCAGGGGAGGGGTTCCCCGCGTCTCCTTCCTCTCTGTCGTCATCGCCGGGCTCGACCCGGCGATCCACGCCGCCTCGCCTCCCTCTCTGTCGTCATCGCCGGGCTCGACCCGGCGATCCAGAAGCGGAGCAGCGGCCCAGGCGCCGCTGGATGCCCGGGTCAAGCCCGGGCAGGACGACAGAGCAAGCGGCAGGGCCTGGAACAGAACAGGCGGCAAAACGCCGAAACGGAACAAGCGGCAGGGGCCAGAAACGGACTAAGCGGCAAACGCTGGAGCGGCACGAGCGGCGCGGCCTTCACGATGCACCCTCGCCGGGGCCGCATCCATCCCCCTCCCCCTCGTGGGGAGGGGCCAGGGGAGGGGTTCCCCGCGTCTCCTTCCTCTCTGTCGTCGTCGCCGGGCTCGACCGGCGATCCACGCCGCCTCGCCACCCTCTCTGTCGTCATCGCCGGGCTCGACCCGGCGATCCAGAAGCGGAGCAGCGGCCCAGGCGCCGCCTGGATGCCCGGGTCAAGCCCGGGCAGGACGACGGAACAAGCGGCAGGGGTCCGAAACGGAACGAGCGGCAAACGCCGGAGCGGAACGAGCGGCAAAACGCCGGAACGGCACGAGCGGCGCGGCCTTCACGATGCACCCTCGCCGGGGCCGCATCCATCCCCCTCCCCCTCGTGGGGAGGGGCCAGGGGAGGGGTTCCCCGCGTCTCCTCCCTCTCCGTCGTCATCGCCGGGCTCGACCCGGCGATCCACGCCGCCTCGCCTCCCTCTCTGTCGTCGCCGGACCTGATCCGGCAATCCAGAGGACGGCCGGCACGAGACTGAAGCCGTCTGGATGCCCGGGTCAAGCCCGGGCAGGACGACAGAACAAGCGGCGGTCGGGGACGAAGCTGCCCGGGGCCGGCCGCTCGCGGCTGCGGGGCTCCGCAGGCCTTGGCCCCGTCGTGCCTCCCCCTCTGTCGTCATCGCCGGGCTCGACCCGGCGATCCAGAAGCGGAGCAGCGGCCCAGGCGCCGCCTGGATGCCCGGGTCAGGCCCGGGCAGGACGACGGAACAAGCGGCAGGGGCCCGAAACGGAACAAGCGGCAAAACGCCGGAGCGGAACGAGCGGCAAACGCCGGATCGGAACGGGCGGCACGGCCTTCACGATGCACCCTCGCCGGGGCCGCATCCATCCCCCTCCCCCTCGTGGGGAGGGGCCAGGGGAGGGGTTCCCCGCGTCTCCTTCCCCACCGTCGTCGCCGGACCCGAGCCGTCGTGGCGGCCCGCTTCTTGCTCTTGCCGCCCCATCCGCTCAAATAAGCCGATAATTCTTCGGTGCGCGGTTGCTTGCGCTCGCCAGTAGAACGCGGCCATAAATCCGTCCTCGACCGCTCTCGGGGAGGAATCCATGCGGATCATTTGCGGCTTGCTTTCGTCGGCGCTCCTGTTCGGCACGGCTCTGGCGGCGGAGCCGCACGCCGTCTCGTTCACCATGCAGGCCTCGCAGCAATCGCTGCGCGACAAGGCCCGCAACGACACCTTCGCCTCGACGGTCGATGCGCCCGGCTGGGCGAATTCCCGCTTCGACGTCGAATGTTCCGCCGGCACGGCCGGCCTCTGGGGCATCGGCTTCACCCGGCGCGACGAGACCTGCAAGGTCACGGGCAAGACGATGCTGGTCAACCCCACGAACCACGCCCAGCAGATCCTCAGGATCAACTATTCCGGCGGTTTCGTCACCAAGCCCGACGGCTATACCGACGCGCGCACCATCCTCGCCAACTACCAGAAGGTCGGCACGGCGGCGGCCGAGAACGCGAGCTTCGGCGGCAGCGTCATGATGAAGCCGGAAAACCCGGCCGCCTCCGCCAAGGCGCTGCAGGAGCGCCTCATCGGCTATCTCCAGGAGCAGGGCGGCGCCCAGGGCGGCGTCTCCATCAGCACCGAGATGGACACCATCCGCTTCGACCGCTTCATGGTGCCGAATGTCGGCGGCCGCGGCACGGTCGACTGCGCCTGGACCGGCGACATGCTCTACGCCTACGCCAACGAGGCGTGGCAGATGGACTTCACCGTCAAATGCGGCGAGCAGACCTATAAGCTCGAGGGCAACATGCCCTGGCTCGACGTCGAGGGCCAGGATCACCAGGCGGAATATGTCCTCAACCTGATGACGGGCGGGGGCGGCGGCGCGGCCGGCGGCGACCCCTTCGCCGCGGCCGATCCGTTCGCGCAGATCGACGGCATCTCGGGCACGATCAAGATGGAGCTCTCCGACCTCGTCGAGGTCAGGATCAGCGAGACGGAGACCGACGAGGTGCCGGTCTCCGTGACGGCGAAGGGAACGCTCACCGGCACCAACGTGCCGCCGGACCTCACCTATTCCTTCGCCCAGATCCTCGCGATCTTCGCCCGCACGATGTTCGGCGCCTGAGCCGCCGTCGCGACCCGGGATGCGGCGGCCGCCGCATCCCCTCCGGCGCCGCCGGCCTCAGTCCTCCGGCAGCGCGTAGGTCACCACCTGGTCGGAGACCTTCGGCAGCAGGATGGAATTGCCGCCGACCGCGAAGGTCACGTATTGCCGGCCCTTATAGGTGTAGACCGCGGGCATCGAGACCGCCGGCGCGTCGACCAGGCTCTTCCACAGCACCGCGCCGGTCCGCAGGTCGATGGCGCGGACGCGGCTGTCCATCGAGGCGCCGATGAAGATCAGCCCCGACTTGGTGACGACCGGGGCGCCGATCGTCACCGAGCCCCAGGATTCCGGCATGTAGAAGCCGTATTTCTGCACCTGGCCGAACGGCTCGTTCCAGAGCCGCTTGCCGGTGTTGAGGTCGTAGGCGGCGAGCATGCCGTAGGGCGGCTTCCAGCAGGGCATGCCGGCCCAGTTGAGGAAGGTCTCGAGGTGGAAGGCGTAGGGCGCGTCGCCCTGCGCGTAATAGCCGCCGGTCTCGCCCTCCTGCTCCTTCTCCTCGTATTCGTCGCGCGGCACGAGCTGGTAGATCTGCACCACGCTGTTGGAGTTGACGACATAGATGCCGCGCGTCGGGTCGACGGCGCCGCCGCCCCATTCCGTGCCGCCCGTCGTCGGCGGATAGGCGATCGTGCCCTGGAAGCTCGGCGGCGTGAAGCGGCCGTCATAGCGGTAGCTCTCGGCGCGCCGCTCGCAGCCGCCGAGGCTCACCATGTTGGCGATCGAGGAGACGCCCGGCCAGGTGTCCGGGATGACCGGCGCGGGCGTGGCGACATAGGGCTGGGTCGGCGCCGCCGCCTCGCCCGGCACGTCGGAGGCCGGCACCGGCCGCTCCTCGATCGGGTAGATCGGCTCCCCCGTCTCGCGGTTCAGCACGTAGAGGAAGCCCTGCTTCGAGGACTGCACCAGCGCCGGGATCGTGCGCCCGTCCTTGCGGATGTCGACGAGGGTCGGCGGCGCGTCGGTGTCGAGGTCCCAGATGTCGTGATGGACGAGCTGCCGGCTCCACACGACCTTGCCGGTATCCGCGTCGAGCGCCGTCACCGAGGTGGCGAGCGGCAGCTTCTCCTTGCGCGCGCCGCCGTAATAGTTCGGGCTCGGCGAGGAGACCGGGATGTAGAGGAGCCCGCGCTCGGGGTCGATCGACATCGAGGCCCAGACATTCGCGGTGCCGGTCTGCGAGACCGCTTCCTTCGGCAGCGCGTGGAACATCCATTTCAGCCGGCCCGTCCGCGCGTCGAGCGCGAACACCGTTCCCGGCGGCGCCGCGGCGTCGGTCCAGTCCTTGCCCGCCCAGCCGAGATAGAGCGTGTCGTGGTAGACGGTCGGCGGCTGCAGCAGCGACAGCGGCCACTTCTCGTTGACCGTGTTCCACTGGTTGACGTCGAGCATCCCGTTCTCGCCGAAGCCGGCGCAGGGCTTGCCCGTGTCGGCGTCGACGCCCCAGAGCTTGGCGTCCATCGTGCCGATATAGACCATCTTCTGGCAGGCCTCGCCCGGCTGCGGGTTGGCCGCCTGCCAATAGGCGACGCCGCGGTTCTTCAGGTCGGGCTGCGTCAGCGCCTTGCGCTCCGCCTCCGGGTCGAACGTCCACTTCTCCCTTCCGGTGTCCGGCTCGAGCGCGACGATCCGGTAGAACGGCGTGCCGAGATAGAGCGTGTCGTTCACGAAGAGCGGCGTCGCGGACCAGACCGTCATCGGAACGTCGCCGCTGCCGTCCGAGACGTCGCCGGTATGGTATTCCCAGACCTTCTCCAGCTGCCCGACGTTCCGGGGCGTGATCTCGTCGGCGGCTGCGTATTTCTGCGCCATCAGGTCGCCGTTGAAGGTCGCCCAGCTCTCGGGCGACTGCATCCAGGCATCCGGCCCGCGCTGCGCCGCCTCACCGCCGGCCGCCTCGCCGGCCGGACCGGGTTCGACCGTGCTGCCCTGCCCGGCCGGCGCCGCAATCGCCGGTGCTGCGCCGGCCCCGGTCCCGTTCGGGGCATTGGTGTCCTGCGCCGCCGCCACGGCCG
>NZ_SPKJ01000112.1 GCF_009866965.1 Propylenella binzhouense
GGACCGCTCCCGAGCGCGGCCAGCGCCTCCGCCGCCGCGACCGCATGCCAGGGCGCATGCGGGGAGGCGCGGCCGGCCGGCGCGCGGCCGGGACCCGCCTTTTCTCCCCCCTCGCGGCCGCTCACCTTCGGATCGGCTTCGGATGCATGTGCGAGATCGCCATGCCGACACCATGCCCGAGAGCGGGCGGGAAGGTCAAAGCGACCGGCTGCCCCGGGCGGCGAGCACCGCCCCGGCCGCCGCGCGGCCGCTCAGGAAGGCGCCGTGGGCGGTCGAGAAATCGTGCTCCGAGCAGGCCTCGCCGGCAAAGAAGAGCCGGTCGTCCACCGGCCGGGCGAGCGCCGACCGGCAGCCGGATTTGCCCGGCAGGGCGTAGGAATAGGAGCCGCGCGCCCAGGGATCGGCGCCCCAGAGATGGGTCGCGACCGGAGCGATCCGCTCCGCGAAGGCGCTGCCGAGAAGGGCCCCGAGTTCGCCCTTCGCATGCTCGAAGAACGCCTGCGGGCCGCCGGCTTCGAGCGAGGCGGCAAGCCTTCCGCCGAAATAGGCCTCGACGAGGGGGCGTCCGAACGGCCGGAAGTGATAGGCGGCCGTCTCGGTGCGGTCGGTCCGGCCGAAGAGGCGGCTCTCCTGCTCGAACGCCTCGGCATCCGGCAGCGACAGAAAGAGCTTGATCGCGAGGCCGAGCGGCAGCCCGGCCGCCGCCTCGATCCGCTCCGGCAGCGCCGGCGAGAAGCGCAGCCCCTCCCCCGCGAGCACGCCCGACGGCACCGCGACGATCGCCCGGTCCGCGGCGATGGCGCCCTTCCCGGTCTCGATCCGGAGCCGCCGTCCGCCATGGTCGATCGCGGTGACCGGACATTCGAGGACCGCCGGAAGGCCGGCGCCGAAGGCGGCGACGGTGGTGCCGTAGCCTTCCGCCACCCGCCAGTTCACCCCGCTGTCGTCATAGGCGCCGAGATCGCGGGCCGAGACGCGGTCGGGCTCGGCGCCGCTCACATAGGTCCCGACCGCGCCGATGAGGGCGTTCCACCGGCAGCCGGGATCGAGGAAATGCGCGGCCGGGACGTCCGGCCCGGGCGGAGCCGCATCCATGCGCCGGTGATAGGCCTGAAGCGCCGCCAGGAAATCGGCCTGATCGGCGAGCGGGAAGCCGATCGGAAGCGCGCGGCGCCCCCAGGGCGGCGGGGTGCGGTCGATGGCGCGGCCCTGCCCCTCGGCGACGGCGGGCCAGGGATTGCGGTCGGCCGAATGCAGCCAGCCGCAGCCGAGATCGAGCGGCGCGCCGGCCGGACCTTCGACCGTCCAGGCCCGGCCGCCGAGGCGCGGGCGCGCCTCGAGGAGCAGGCAGTCGACCCCGGCATCATGGAGCCGCCGCGCCGCGGCGAGGCCCGCCGCCCCGGCGCCGACGATGACGACCTCGGCTTCCGACCGTCCCAAGGCGTCACCCCGCCCGGCGCAGGATCATGCGGCCCAGGATCATAAGGCCCAGGATCATAAGGCCCGGACGCGGCGGAGCGCGGCGCTCACACGGCCAGCGTCTCGGAGGGCTGCAGCACCACCACGCGCGTCCCGAGCGGCACGCGGTCATAGAGATCGATCACGTCCGCGTTGAGAAGGCGCACGCAGCCCGACGAGACAGCCTGGCCGATCGAGAGGACCTCGGCCGTGCCGTGGATGCGGTAGAGCGTGTCCTTGCCGTTCTGGTAGAGATACATCGCGCGGGCGCCGAGCGGGTTGCCCGGGCCGCCCGGCATGCCGGTCGCATATTCCGCGAGCTCCGGCTGGCGCGCGATCATCTCGGGCGGCGGAAACCATTTCGGCCATTCCTGCTTGTCCTCGATGGTGGCGTCGCCGTTCCAGGCGAAGCCTTCGCGGCCGATCCCGACGCCGTAGCGCATGGCCATGCCGCCATCCTGGACGAGATAGAGGAAGCGCGCGCCGGTATCGATGACGACGGTGCCGGGCGGCTGGCCGGTCGGATCCGCCACGATCTGCCGGTGGAATTGCGGCGGCACCTTGGCGAGGTCGACGGCGGCGACGGGAAACGGCTCCTGCGTCGGCGGCACCAGCATCATCGGCTGCACCAGGGCCGGGGCCGGCCTGGGGGCGACCTCGGTGCAGGCGGAAGCGAGCAGCGCACCGGCCCCGCTCAGGAAGATACGTCTGTCGATCACGGCTCTGTTCCCGTGCCCCTTCCGGGGCGGACTGTCGCGAGAACGAAATTCCCATGCCCGCTCAAGGTCAAGACAATGCGCGGCGCTGACGGTCCGAGCGCGTGCGGGCGTGTCGTTCCCGCCACGTTCGGACGCCCTCACCGCCAGTTCGCAAGGATCGTGGCGGTATCGGCGAGCTCGATCTGCTCGGAGAAGCGATGCGCGTAGAGCGTCATCAGCGCGTCGTGCGTCTCGTCCGAGCCGCTGCAGAGCGCATCGCGGGCGATGACCACGCGAAAGCCGTGATCGACCGCGTCGAGCACGCCGGCGAGAACGCAGACATCCGTCTCCGCGCCGCTGACGACGAGCGTGTCGACCTTGCGCGCCAGGAGGAAGGCGGCGAGATCGGTGCCGTGGAAGGGCGAATAGCGGAACTTGTCGAGGACGCGCGCCGGCGGGGCGAGACGCGCGAGCGCGGGCACGATCTCCAGCAGGCCCGGGTCGATGTTCCGGCGGGTGAGGTCGCGCCAGCGCTCGTAATAGGCGCGCCACATGCCCGGCATCTCCTCCGGGTCCTCAGGGGGGATGAAGCGCGTGAACACGGTCCGCTCGGCATGCGCCTCGGCGAGGCGGGCGACGACCGGGAGCACGCGGTCCATCCACGGCGTATGCCAGGGCGTGGCATCCGCGAAGAGGTTCTGCATGTCGATGCAGAGATGAACCGTGGTTTCGCCGAGCGGGCCCCAGCGCAGGACGTCGATTTCCTTCATGGCCGGTCATAACGGGCGCGGCCGGCCTTTCGATCCGGGCCGGCCGGCGGAAGGCCTCAGTCGTGCGCCGGCTCCGGCTCCGCGCCGGGCGGGCGCCGCTCCCGCATGCCGAGGAAGACCGCGAGCGCCAGGAAGAGCAGCGTCAGCACGTAGAGCCCGATCGCGATGCCGCTCTGGAACAGGATCGCGTAATCCCCTCCGGAGATCGAGAGCGCGCGCCGGAAGTTGCTCTCCATGTCGGCGCCGAGGAGAAGCCCGAGAACGACCGGCACGACGGGGATCGCGAGCTTTCGCAGCACGTAGCCGAGCACCCCGAAGAGCACCATCATGAAGAGGTCGAAGGGCGAGTGGCTGATCGAGTAGATGCCGACGAAGCTCACCATCACCACGAAGGGCATCAGCGCCCACATCGGGATCGCGAGCATCCGGGTGAAGAGGCCGACGAGCGGCAGGTTCATCGCGATCAGCACGAAATTCGCGAAGAAGAGCGAGGCGATCAGGCCCCAGACGACGTCCGGCTCCTTCTGGAAGAGGAGCGGGCCCGGCGTGATGTTGAGCGAGATGAGGAGCGCCAGGAGGACGGCGGTGGTGCCCGATCCGGGCACGCCGAGGCTGAGCATCGGCACGAGCGCGCCGCCGGCGGCCGCATTGTTGCCGGCCTCGGGCGCCGCCACGCCGCGCGGATCCCCCTTGCCGAAGGTTCCGCGGCGGTCGGAATAGCGCTTCTCCATCGTATAGGCGAGGAACGAGCCGAGCGAGGCCCCCGCCCCCGGCAGCACGCCGGCGACGAAGCCGATGACGGAGCCGCGCAGCATGGCGCCCGCGGAGGCGGCGATCTCGCGTCCCTGGGCGAAGGCGCGGCTCACGCGGACGGCGCGCGCGCTGATGCCGCCATGCCCTTCCTCGAGCAGGACCAGGACTTCCGAGATCGCGAAGAGGCCGACGATCGCGACGATGGCGTCGAACCCGTCGAACAGCTCGAACACCCCGAAGGTGAAGCGCGGCACGCCGCTCTGCGGATCGATGCCGACCGTGCCGAGGGCGAGACCGAGCGCGGCGGCGAGCAGGGTCTTGGCGGGGTTTGTCCCGGTGATGCCGCCGATCGTGGCGAAGGCGAGGACATAGAGCGCGAAATATTCGGCCGGTCCGAAATGGATGGCGAAGCGGACGAGCAGCGGCGCGAACAGGACGAGGCCGATCGTGGCGAGAATCGCGCCCACGAAGGAGGCGATCGCCGAGATGGCGAGCGCTTCCGGCGCCTTGCCCTTCTGCGCCATCGGATAGCCGTCGAGGCAGGTCATCATGGCCGGCTCGTCGCCGGGTATGTTGAGCATGATCGAGGAGATCCGCCCGCCATACATGCAGCCGTAATAGACGCAGGACAGCAGGATGAGGGCCGAGGCCGGCGCGAGCTGCAGCGAGAACGCGACCGGGATCAGGATCGCCACGCCGTTGACGGGGCCGAGACCCGGGAGGGCGCCGATGATCGTGCCGAGAAAGCAGCCGATGAGCGCCAGCACGATGTTGAGCGGCGTGAAGGCGACGGCGAAGCCGTGTGCCAGGAAGCCCAGGGTCTCCATTTGGCCTCGGACCGGGCGCGTTCAGAAGGAGAAGGACGGGGCGAGCGGCAGCGGCAGCCCGAGCACGCTATCGAACACCAGGAACAATCCGCCGCCGACAGCCACGCCGAGCACCAGAGCGGCGAGCCAGGCGGCCCCCAGGACGCGCGCCAGCACAGCGCTGGCGAGCGCCGTCGCCAGCGGGAAGCCGAGCGGCTCGAGGAGCAGCGGATAGAGCACGAGCACCGCGAGCGTGGCGGCCTGGCCGACCACGCCCGGCCAGACGAACCAGCGCGGATCCGGATCCGGCCGGAAGATCAGGTAGAGCGAAAACAGCCCGAGCGGGACCGCCACCAGCTTCGGGAAGGCGGCCGGGCCGACCGGATCCCCGAAGGTCACGGCATATTGGCCGGCCGCCACCCAGAAGGCGACGGCGAGCGCCAGAAGGACGGCGCCCGCGACACGGTCGCTCAGGCCGTTGGTCACTTGATGACCCCGATCGCCTTCGAGACCTTGCGCATGTTCTCCTCGGACTGGCGGACGAAGGCCTCGAAGTCCTTGCCGCCCCGCCAGATCGGGGTCAGGCCCTTCGACTTGGCCGTCTCCTGCCATTCCTTGGATTCGTAGAGCTTCTGCATGATGGCCAGCCAGCCGTCATAGGCCTCGTCCGAGACCTTGCCGCCCATGTAGAAGCCGCGCCAGTTGTAGCCCTCGAAATCGACGCCCTGCTCCTTCGCCGTCGGCGCGTCCGGGAAGGCCTCGAGCCGGTCGCCCGACATCACCCCGAGGACCTTGACGTCGCCGGACTGGATGAAGCCGCCGATCTCGCCGATATCGGTCGAGACCACGCCGATATGGCCGCCCATCAGCTGGGTGACCGCGTCGCCGCCGCCCGAGAACTCGACCCATTTCACGCTCTTCAGCTGGTCGGTCGCCATGCCCGCCTTCTCGAGGAGCATGAGGAGCCGCAGATGGTCCCAGCCGCCGACGCCCGAGGATCCGGCCGCGACGACCGAGCCCGGATCGGCCTTCAGCGCGGCGAGGAGATCCTGCAGCGAATTGAACTTCGAATCCTTCTGGACGAGCACGACCCCGACATCCGCGCCGAGCATCGCGAGCCAGCGCATGGCGTCGACGCCGGCCGGGTACTTGCCCTGCGCGATCTGCGTGATGCCGACGGTCGAGGTCGCGACGACGAGGTCCGGATCGTCCGAGCGCTTCGACGCGACATTGGCATAGGCCACCGCGCCGACCGCCCCGGTCATGTTCGTCACCTGCACCTGCCCGCTGACGAGGCCGGTATCGGTGAGGAGCTTGCCGACCGTGCGGCAGGTGAAGTCCCAGCCGCCGCCGGGATTCGCCGGCGCGATGCACTCGGGGTTCTGGGGCGAGAACGCCGCGAGCGGCAGAATCAGTGCGGCAACGGCCGCGACGCGTCCGAGGCGTCGGAACATCAAGCTTCCTCCCGTGCTGTGCGGCGATCCCGCATCGTGGTTCCGGGCGAGTTGACCATCTCGGCGGGACATGGTCAAGCAGCGGCAAGGGCCGCGACCGCCAGATCAGCCGCCCGCACAACACGACGTCGAGGAGGAATCCGATGCGAGCCGACGACAAGCGCGCAGATCCCGCAAATGAACGCTTCATCGAGGTCGTGGAAGTCGGGCCCCGCGACGGATTCCAGATCGAAAGGACCTTCATACCGACCTCGGAGAAGATCGCGATCATCAATGCGATGATCGAGGCCGGCGTTCGACGTCTGGAGGTGACCTCCTTCGTCTCGCCGCGCGCGGTGCCGCAGCTTGCCGACGCCGCCGAGGTGCTGGCCGGCATCGACCGCTCCAAGGGCGCGTTCCTGACCGCCCTCGTCCCCAACCCCAAGGGGGCCGAACGGGCGGCGGAGGCCGGCATCGACGCGATGGTGGTGTTCTGCTCGGCCTCCGAGACCCACAACGCGAAGAACGTGAACAGGACGATCGCGGAATCGCTCGCCGGCTTCCGCGAGGTCGTCGCGGTGGCGGAGGACGCCCGGATCCCGGTGGTCGGCGCGATCGCCACGGCCTTCGGCTGCCCGTTCGAGGGCGAGGTTCCGCCCGACGCGGTGGTGCGGGTCGCGCGGGCCTATCGCGATCTCGGCATCCGCCAGGTCGGGCTCGGCGACACCACGGGCATGGCGACGCCGCCGACCGTCCAGTCGGCCGTGCGGGCACTCGCCGCCGAGACGCCGGAGCTCGAGATCGGGCTCCACTTCCACAATACGCGCGGGATCGGCCTCGCCAACGTGCTGGTCGGGCTCGCGGAGGGAATCCGCCGCTACGACGCCTCGATCGCCGGGCTCGGCGGCTGCCCCTTCGCGGCGGGCGCGACCGGCAACATCTGCACGGAGGACCTCGTCTACCTCCTCCAGGAGAGCGGCTACCAGACCGGCATCGACCTCGACGCGCTCTGCGCGATCGCGCGGCGGGTCGAGCGCCTCATCGGGCGCCCGCTCCCCGGCCAGGTGATGAAGGCCGGCCCGCGCCTCAAGCGGCACGCCGCCGACGAAGTGGCCACCGCGGCGGGATGAGCCGCATGGACCAGCCTCTCGCCGGCATCCGCGTCGTCGACCTCACGCGCATCCTGTCGGGCCCGTTCTGCACCATGATCCTCGGCGACCTGGGAGCGGAGGTGATCAAGATCGAGCCGCCCGACCGCGGCGACCACGTCCGCGCGCAGGGCTCGATCGTCGACGGCTTCAGCTGGTACTTCGCCGCCTTCAACCGCAACAAGCGCTCGGTCGGCCTCGACCTCAGGACCGAGGATGGCAAGGCGCTGCTCGCCCGCCTCATCGAGACCGCCGACGTGCTTGCGGAGAACTTCCGCCCCGGCGTGCTGGCGGAGATGGGCTTCGACGAGGCCCGCCTGAAGCGCCTCAACCCGCGGCTCGTGGTGGCGAGCGTCAACGGCTACGGCTCGACCGGCCCCTATGTCGACCGCCCGGCCTTCGACTTCATCACGCAGGCGATGTCGGGCTTCATGGCGGTGAACGGCACGCCGGAGAGCGGCCCCCTGCGCGCCGCGCCGCCGGTGACCGACCTCGTGGCCGGGCTCTACGCCGCGCTCGGCGTCGTGGCGGCGCTGCGGGTCGCCGAGCGCGCGGGCACGGGCCAGCGCGTCGAGGCCAGCATGATGAACGGCATGATCAGCATGATGGCCTATCTCGCCTCGACCCAGCTCGCGACCGGCGAGACGCCGCCGCCGACCGGCAACGACCACCCGGTCTCCTCGCCCTACGGGCTCTTCCACGCCATGGACGGCGACGTCGCCATCGCACCGAGCACGCCGCCGGTGCTGAAGCGCTTCCTCGGCACGATCGGGCTCGAGGACGTGCTCGCCGACCCGCGCTTCGCGACCAATGCGGACCGCATCCGCAACCGCGCGGCCCTCAACGCGCTGATCGACGAGAAGCTCGCCGGCGACACGCAGGCGAACTGGGTCGCCAGGCTCAACGCGGCCGGCGTGCCGAGCGGGCGCGTGCAATCGCTCGCCGAAGTGTTCGAGGACCCGCAGGTGCTCGCCCAGGAGATGGTGATCGACGTCCCCCATCCGGGCCACGGCACGGTCCGCATGACCGGGTTCCCGATCAAGCTCTCGGAGACGCCCTGCCGGATCAACCGGCCGGCGCCCGATCTCGGCGCCGACACAGGCGACGTGCTGGCGGAGATCGGGGTCACGGAGGCGGAGCTCGCGGACCTGAAGGCGCGCGCCGTGATCTGAGCCCGGTCAGCCGAACAGGCGCACCGGCCGCCGGCCGCTTTCCGGCGCGCCGTCCTCCCGGCCCCAGGTCCTGATGAAGTGCGGCACGCGGGTGGCCGGCATCGGCTTGGCGAAGAGATAGCCCTGGCCGACATCGCACCCCGCCTCGGCAAGGAGGTCCGCCTGCCCGGGCGTCTCCACGCCCTCCGCGACGATGTCCATGCCGAGCGTATGGCCGAGCGTGACGACGGCAAGCGCGATCGCCCGGCTGGCGGCATCCTCCTCGATCGACTGGATGAAGGACCGGTCGATCTTCAGCGTGTCGACCGGGAACTGCCTCAGATGCGTGAGCGAGGCGTAGCCCGTGCCGAAATCGTCGAGCGCGATGCTGATGCCGGCGCGGTGCAGCTCCTGCAGGCGCGCGCCGACGGCATCGCCCTCGCGCCCGAGGAGCACGGTCTCCGTCACCTCCACGCCGAGCTGCGCCGGAGCGAGGTCGAAGCGGGCGATCCGGTCGAGCAGAACCTCGACGAGGTCGGGCCGCCGGAACTCGGCCTCGGAGAGGTTCAGTGCGACCTGGCCGAAGGCGACCCCCTGCTCGGCCCAGTCCGCCATGTCCCTGAGGCAGAGATCCAGCATGCGCTCGCCGAGCCGGCCCGCGATCTCCGTGTTCTGGAAGGCGATCGCGAAGGCGGCCGGCGGCTGGACGCCGAATTCGGGATGGCGGCGGCGCACCAGCGCCTCGAGGCCCGTCACGCGGTTGGTGGCGAGGCAGATCTTCGGCTGATAGAAGGGCAGGATCTCGTCGCGCTCGAGGCTGCGCCGGATGCTGGCGCAGACCGCGACCCGCTCCTCGGTGACATGCCGCATGGCCGGCTTGAAGACGACGGCGCGGCCGGCGCCGCCGCGCTTGCCGACATAGAGGGCGACGTCGGCATTGGTGAAGAGCTCCGCCGCCGAGCCGGCGTGATAGGGGTGGAGCGCGATCCCGATGGTCGCGCGGACGGCGATCGATTCGCCGGAAAACGCGATCGGCCGGACGATCTCGGCGGCGAGCCGGCTGGCGAGCGCATGGGCCTCCTCGGCCCCGCCGATCGGCTGGACGAGGATCGCGAACTCGTCGCCGCCGAGACGGGCGACCATCCCGGTCTCGCCGACCGCGGCTTCGAGCCGCTCAGCCACCGCCTTCAGAAGCGCGTCGCCGGCGTCGTGGCCGAGCGTGTCGTTGACGTCCTTGAAGTCGTCGAGATCGAGGAGGAGGAGCGCGGTCGAGTCCGTCGGGACGTCGGCCGAGACGGCGTCCTCCAGGCGCTCCTGGAACAGCCGCCGGTTCGGCAGGCCGGTGAGCGAATCGCGGTTGGCGAGCTCCCACATGCGGTTCCGCGCGAGCTTGGCGTCGGTGACGTCGGTGAGCGCACCGAAGGCCCGGCGCGGCTCGCCGTCCACCCTCTCGACCTGGCCGATGGTGCGCAGCCAGCGGCGCCGACCGGTCGCCGTGACATAGGGCAGCTCGAGATCGTAGGTGCCGTCGTTCTCCACGATCTCCCTGAACTTGGAGCGTATGAGCTCGCCGCCCTCGCCCTCGTAGCGGCTCAGCTGCCATTCGAGGTCCGGAGGGCGGTCGCGGGGCCATTCGGTGATCTCGAAGGTCTGGTCGGTCCAGCGCAGCTCGCGCGTCCGCAGGTCGACCTCCCATCCGCCGACCTTGGCGAGGCGCGCCATCTGCTCGAACAGCGTCTGGCGCCGCGTCAGCTCGCGGCTCTGCATCTCCAGCATCTGGCGGTCCCGCTGGCGGGAGATCGCCTGGCCGATGAGCATCGCGACGGTGGCGACCAGATCGCGCTCCTCCGGCAGCGGCTCCGCGGCGCCGGTGTCTGCGGACCTGTAGCCGACCTCGACGGACCCGACCGTGCTGCCGCCGGCGACGATCGCCGCCGAAATCGGCTGCGCCGGCTCGCTGAAGCTGCCCGAAAGGTACGCCGCGCCATCGCAGACGACGCGGCAGACCGCATCCTCCGGAAAGCGCATGGCCGAGGGCAGCACGAGCGTGATCCAGTCGAGGAACACCGGAAGCGACGTGTCGTCCTGGTTGCACGCCATGGCGATCGCATGCAGGCAGCGGAGCTCCTTCATCCGCTCGCGCAGCTCGTAATTGCGGCACTCGAGCTCCTGCTCCGCCGCGCGCTGGGCGTGGATCTCGGTCAGGGTGCCGACCCACTCCACCAGCCGCCGGTTATTGTCCACCACCGGCACGGCGCTTACGCCGAACCAGCGATAGACCCCGTCTTTTCGCCTGATCCGGCATTCGAACCGGCAGGGCTCGCCCCTCGCCACCGCGCGGCGCCAGTTCTCCTGCGCCACGGCCCGGTCCTCCGGGTGGACGGCTTCCATCCAGCCCGACCCGGCCATCTGCTCGAAGGTCTGCCCGGTAAATTCCTCCCAATAGGGGAGCGGTTCCGCCGCGATGCCCTCGCTCTCGGCGGTGAAGACGACGCTGCTCATCGCCGCCACCAGCGAGCGGTAGCGCCGCTCGCTGGCCTTGAGGCGCTCCTCGGTGTCGCACTGGGCGGCGTCGCACTGGGCGGCGTCGCACTGGGCGGCGTCGCGCTGGGCGGACATGTCGGTGGGGCAATCGATCATGCGGGCGGTCCGGTTCGGACAGTCGCGGTCGGCCCGGGAAAGACGCCGCCGCCCGCAGCGGACGGCCTGCCGCCCGACCGCTGCGTCCATCCAGTTTCGATCGACGCGGACTCATGCTGCATCACAGATCTACGCACCAGTCCCCAAGAAATATGCAATCAGAGGCATTACGGATTCGCTAATCCCGCAAATCACGCTTCGAACCGAGCGCCGGGAGCGGCATCAGAACCCCTTCGAGCTTTCCGGCTAAGGACGAAAACTGTTGCCGTCGAAGAATTTCCGCTTGAGAGCATAAGCGAGGGCAAGCACCAGGGCGACCGCAATCACGATCAGGAGGACGACCATCAGGACGCTTCCGAGGATCGCGGTGAGCGCCTTCCAGAAACCCACCTGGGCGATGAGGATCGCCAACAAGACCAAGATGAGAATCGGCATCCGGCGCTCCCTGTTTTCCGGATTCGTAACCGGCCCGACCCTCCGCGGGCAAGCATGCCGGCCATGGCATCGCCCGGATCGGACGCTATGTTCGGGCACTGCCATGGGGCCATGGTCTCCTCGACGAAACGACGGCATGTGCGGAACGCCCGTCGCCCTTTTCCTTGCGTGTGCGCTCGCCGCCGCCTCCGGCGCGCCCGTGCGCGCGCAGGACGGGCCGGCACCGCCCGCGCACG
>NZ_SPKJ01000113.1 GCF_009866965.1 Propylenella binzhouense
CGCAGCGGGTCCCGCCGGTCGAGCCACCCCCGGAACGAGCGGCGAGCGAGCCCCCTTCCGCCGGAAGCGGCCAGCAGCCCGACATGCTCCGGGCAGCCGCCCCGGGCGACGGACCGGCAGCGCCGCGGCCGGCGCGCGGGGAGGCACGGATCATGCCGGCCGGACCGCTTCCGGAAGCCGCGGCCGAGCGGAACGCCACACCGCCGGCGTTGGCGCCCGCGCCGGAAGCACCTTCGGGCGCTCAGCCGACGACGCTCGGAGACCTCGCGCAGCGGCTCGAGGCGGCACTCGCCCGCGAGGCCCGCACGCAGCCGGACTCCCGGACGGCGGCCGCACCGAGACCGGAGTCCGACATGGCGGCCGAGCAGGCCGCGCCGAACGTCGCGCCCGCCTTGGCGCAGCAGGCGCAGAGCAGGCCGCCGCGGCCGGCAAGCCCCGCTCCCGCGCGGGAAGCGGCAGCGGTCATCGACAAGGAGGGTGCGGTGATCGATTTCGGGACGCGGCGGCGCGAAGGCGCGGACGCGCTCGAGGAAGAGATGGCGCGCCTGCTCGGGGAACTCGGCGGCGAGACCGGGCGGCGCTGACGGGCGGAACCGGGCGCGGCTCGCCGCGTCCGGCCGGGACTTTCTCCCTACTCGTCGCGGTAGACCCGCTCGCGGCGCTCGTGCCGCTCCTGGGCTTCCACCGACAGCGTGGCGATCGGCCGCGCGTCGAGCCGCTTCAGACTGATCGGCTCCCCGGTCTCCTCGCAGAAGCCGTAGGTGCCGTCCTCGATCCGCTTCAGCGCCGCGTCGATCTTGGCGATCAGTTTCCGCTGCCTGTCGCGCGCCCTCAATTCAATCGATCGATCGGTCTCGGACGAGGCCCTGTCGGCCAGATCCGGATGATTCTGGTTTTCAAGCTGCAACGCTTCGAGCGTTTCCCGACTCTCTGCGAGAATCTCTTCCTTCCAAGCGACGAGCTTCTTGCGGAAATATTCGCGCTGCCGATCGTTCATGAACGGCTCGTCTTCGCTTGGACTGTATTCCCGTTCCGCCTCCAACATCATCGGCCCACCCCAATGAGTTGCCCTGTCCCCTGAGCGAGCGGATATACGGAGAACGTGGCTGCGAGGCAAGCCGTTGGGAAATGAAGATCTTATGAAGCGATGCCCGGCCGAGGGCGCCGCAGCTTCGCCACACTTACCTGATTTTAACCCCGTCGGGGCATCCATAACCTCAGGCAACCTGGAATGGCGACGCGACCGTGAACGCGGACCGCTCGGCTCAAGTTCTGCTCGATGCGATCGCGCGTGCAGAGACCGCCGTCATCGCGGCCGTCGAGCACGAATGCGCCGCGCTGCGCGGAGGCCGCAGCGACGAAGCGCCACGCCTCCAGGCCCGCATCGCCGACGCGTCCCGCAGCTACCTCGCCGTCATCCGGACCGCACGCTCCCGGCTCGACCGGCTCGAATTCGCCCGCCCCGGCATCCGCGACGAGCTGGAACGCCGCCGCACGGCCTTCGCCGCTCTCCTCAAGATCGAGCTCGCCGTGCTGGCGGCCGTGCGCGCCGCGGCATCGGACGCCCTCCCCCCGCCGATCGGAGCGGCCGCCTGAGGCGCGGCGCTTGCGGCAAAGCGCGCCAGCCCCTACCAGACCAGGATCGCAGCCAGGGACCGACCCGATGGGATTCTCCGGAACGGAGCGCTACGTCGCCACCGCAGACCTGACGGCGGCGGTGAACGCCGCGGTGGTGCTGCAACGCCCCCTCCTGGTGAAGGGGGAGCCCGGCACCGGCAAGACGGAGCTCGCCCGCGAGGTAGCGCGCAGCCTCTCCGCCCCGCTCATCGAATGGCACGTCAAGTCGACGACCAAGGCGGCCCAGGGCCTCTACGAATACGACGCCGTCGCCCGCCTGCGCGACAGCCAGCTCGGCGATCCGCGCGTCTCCGACATCACCAACTACATCCGCCGCGGCAAGCTCTGGGAGGCGTTCGCCGCGGAGGTCAGGCCGGTCCTCCTGATCGACGAGATCGACAAGGCCGACATCGAGTTCCCGAACGACCTCCTGCAGGAACTCGACCGGATGGAGTTCCACGTCTACGAGACGGGGGAGACGGTGCGGGCTGAGCGCCGGCCTGTCGTCATCATCACGTCCAACAACGAGAAGGACCTGCCGGACGCCTTCCTGCGGCGCTGCTTCTTCCACTACATCGCCTTTCCCGACCGAGAGACGATGGAGAGGATCGTCGGGGTGCACTTTCCCGGTCTGAAGCAGCGCCTCCTGCGCGAGGCGCTCGGCGCCTTCTACGAGATCCGCGACGTGCCCGGGCTGCGGAAGAAGCCCTCGACCTCGGAGCTCCTCGACTGGATCAGGCTCCTTCTCAGCGAGGACGTCGATCCCGCCACGCTCCGGGAGAAGAGCGCCGCGAAGGCGATCCCCCCGCTCTACGGCGCGCTCCTGAAGAACGAGCAGGACGTCCACGTGTTCGAGAAGCTCGCCTTCATGAGCCGGCGCAGCTGACGGGGCCGCCGTCGCATGACCCCGTTCATCTGCGAGACCTGCGGGACGCAGTTTGCGCCTTCGGCGGAGCCGCCGTCCCGCTGCCCCGTCTGCGACGACGAACGGCAATATGTCGGGCCGGGCGGCCAGCGCTGGACCACGCTTCAATCCCTGCGCGCCGGCCACGCCAACGTGGTCCGGGCCTGCGAGCCCGGCCTGTTCTCGATCCGCACCGAGCCGAGCTTCGCGATCGGCCAGCGGGCGTTCCTGCTCGTCACGCCCGCCGGCAACCTCCTCTGGGACTGCGTCGCCCTCCTCGACGAGGCGACAGAGACCTTCGTGCGGGGGCTGGGCGGGCTCGCCGCGATCGCGATCTCGCATCCGCACTACTACACGACGATGGCGGAATGGGCCGAGGCCTTCGACGCGCCCGTCCTCCTGCATGAGGCCGACCGGCAATGGGTGATGCGCCCGAGCGCGCGCATCCGGTTCTGGCCGGGCGAACAGCTCGGCATCGCCGACGGCCTGACGCTCGTCCGCTGCGGCGGCCATTTCGCCGGCGGCACGGCCCTGCACTGGGCGGCCGGCGCAAGCGGCGCCGGCGCGCTCCTGCCCGGCGACGTCCTCCAGGTCGTGCAGGACAGGCGCCACGTCTCCTTCATGCGCAGCTATCCGAACCTCATCCCGCTTTCGGCAGGCTCCGTGCGGCGGATCGTCGAGGCCGTCTCGCCCCTTCCCTTCGAGACCGTCTACGGCGCCTTCGCCGGCCGGACGATCGCCCGCGACGGCAAGGCCGCCGTGATCCGTTCGGCGGAGCGCTATATCCGCGCGGTCTCGGGCGAAGGGCCGGCCGATGCGGAGCGGGCGGGCGGCGCGCCGTAGCGGCCGCCGCGGGGCTTCGGCGCCCGCTCAGTCCATCGCGAGCAGGCTCTCGATCTTGCCGACCGGATGGTTGGTGAGCGTCTTGTCGATCTCGGCGACGATCCGGGCGCTCACCTCCTGGTGGAACGCCTTCCTGAGATCGCCGAGCGTCGGCGGCGGCGCCACGACCACGAGCCGCTCGAAGGCGCCGGCATGCGCCTTCCTGTAGAGCGTGTCGGCCAGGTCCTTCGCGAAACGCTCCTTCTCGAAGCGGTGCCAGTCGGTCTCCTCGACCGCGCTCCGGGCCGTGGCGGCGGACTGGTGGACCCGCCCCGGCCGGTCGGTACCCTGTTCACGCGTGGGCGGGGTCTCGTGCTCGAACAGGTCGAGCACGCGCAGGTCGAGATGCTCCGGGTCCCCGGCATTGCGGAAGAGCATCGCCTTGACGCCGTCTCCGACCAGAATCCAGTCGCCGTTGCGGATCGTCACCTTGGCCATGAAGCCTCCCTCGTCTCGTGCTCAGTGGCGAGATAGGGCGCTCCGAAGCCGGATGCAGGCCCCGCCTTGGCCTTTGTTCCAGCAGAGAACCGTGCACGAAAAGGTGTGCGGCGCGCGCAGCGCGGACGCGCTATCCCTCGGACCTGCACGCTTGGCGCACCCGCGGCAGGCCGCGCCCGACCTTGCTCATTAAGGAAGCGGCAAGGATAAATCGGCGACAAGGGGAGGACCACGACACCTGCCGCGTCACGCCATGCTCTCTCGCCTCGCAAGGGCCATTGCGGTTCTCGCGACCGCCGCATTCGTCTCAAGCTGCGCGGGCAAGCTGCCCTATCCCACGCACGGCGATTCCGACCCGCATCCCGGCGTCGCCCGGGCGCATCGCATGCCGGTCCAGGGCATCGACGTCTCCAAGTACCAGGGCGACATCGACTGGGACAGGGTGCGGCGCGCAGGGACCCGCTTCGCCTACATCAAGGCGACGGAAGGCGGAGACCACGTCGATTCGCGGTTCTACGACAATTGGGAAGGCGCGGCGCGCGCCGGCATTCCGCGCGGCGCCTACCATTTCATGTACTGGTGCCGGACAGCGACCGAACAGGCGATCTGGTTCAGCCAGGCCGTCCCCTACGATCCGACGGCGCTGCCGCCGGTGCTCGACCTCGAATGGAACGGGCATTCGGTCACTTGCCCGTCCAAGGTGCCGCGCGAGCAGGCGCTCGAGATGATCCGGATCATGCTGGCGGCCATGGAGGCGCATACCGGACGCCAGCCGATCATCTACACCGACATCGGCTTCCACAGGGAGGTGCTCGAGGGCGAGTTCCCGCACTACCAGTTCTGGCTCCGGAGCGTCGCCGCCGAACCGCACGAGCGCTTCAACGGCCGCAAATGGGCGCTCTGGCAGTTCACCGCCACCGGCCGCGTGCCGGGCGTGAAGGGCGATGTCGACCGCAACGCCTTCATCGGCTCGCCGAAGCAATGGGAGCGCTGGCTGCGGGACGTGACGACGGACCACCGCGTCTTCAAGCACTGAGCCTCGCGGCCGACGGCCGCCGCCCCCGATGTCCTCAAGCCGTGCGGGGCCGAGCCCGCGAAGGGACGGCGTTCGAAGACGCGTCCCGCGGGCCGGCCAGACTTAATCCTTCAGGTCGTAATCGAGGATCGCCATCGTGAAGTTGTAGGAGACCTCGTCGTCCTCGTCGTCCTTGAAGAGAACGCCAACGAACTCCTCGCCGACGAAGACTTCCGCCGAGTCATCCTTGCGCGGACGCGTCTTCACCTTGATCGTGTCGTTGGCGAAGAGGCGACGCAGGTATTTCTCGATCTTGGCAAGTTCGTCCTTCGTCACCGGCTTTCCTCGGTCTCGTCTCAGACGGATGGGTGTCTTGCACAGCGCCCGGCCGGTGGCAACCGCGATCGATCAGCGCTCCGGCTCGGCCTCCGGGCCGCCGAGGATGTGATCCATCGTGCGGGCGGGCTGCGCGCAGCCGGCCTTGCCGACGACCCGTGCCGGAACGCCGGCCACCGTGGTGTTGGGCGGAACGGGCGCGAGCACGACAGAGCCGGCCGCGACACGCGAGCACGAGCCGATCTCGATATTGCCCAGGATCTTGGCGCCGGCGCCGATGAGCACGCCGCGCCGGATCTTCGGATGGCGGTCGCCGCGCTCCTTTCCCGTGCCGCCGAGGGTCACGTTCTGGAGAATCGAGACATCATCCTCGATGACGGCCGTGCTGCCGACGACCACCCCCGTCGCATGGTCGATGAAGATGCCGCGGCCGAGCGGGACGGCCGGGTGGATGTCGACCTGGAACATCTCCGAGACGCGGCTCTGAAGGTAGAGCGCGAAATCCTGCCGGCCCCGGCGGAACAGCCAGTTGCTGAGCCGCTGCGCCTGGATCGCGTGGAAGCCCTTGAAATAGAGGGCCGGCTCGATGAAGCGGTTGCAGGCCGGATCACGGTCGTAGACCGCCGAGAGGTCGACCCGGAGCGCGACCGCGTTGCCCGGCTCGTCGGCATACATCTCGTGGAAGGCGCGCTTGATGTGGGCGCCGTCGAAGGCATCGTGGTCGAGCCGCTCCGCGATCCGGTGCGCAATCGCCGCCTCGAGCGTCGGATGGCTGAGGATGCTGTCCCAGACGAAGCCGGCGAGCACGGAATCCTGCGCGACGACCGCTTCCGCCTCGGTGCGGACCGCGTGCCAGAGCGGGTCGACGGCCTCCAGCGGAGAGGCGGTCCCGGAGATCTTGGAATTCATGCGCTCCTCCTGCGGGTGGTCACCACCGGGCGCGTGGACATATCTATCACAGGGCCCGGCCCCGCCAAGTGGCGCGGGCCGAGGGGGCGCCGCGATCCCTCAACCGTGCTCGCCGAGGAACTCGATCACCGCCTTCTTGTGGGCGCGGTCTCCGACGGCCTTCATGTGGTCGCGGCCCGGGATCGCAAACGCCCGCGCGCCGGGAATGAGCGCGGCGAGCGCAGCCGGATCGCCCGCGATCGTGTCCGCCGTCCCGACCGCGACGAGCACGGGCAGCCTGATCCGTCCGAGCTCCTCCGGCGTGAGCGTCTGGCGCGAGGCGGTGATGCAGGCGGCAAGCGCCTCGCGGTCGGCGCCGGTCTGGTCCGCGAAGACGCGGAACGCCCGCGCGTCCTCGTCCTCCACCGTCTCCGCGGACGGCGCCCGCATCGCCGCGGCGATCGGGCCCGGCGCGCCCACGCCCTTCACGAGCCCCTCGCCCAGCCCGGAAAGGACCACGGCGCGGAGCCGGTCGGGATGGGCGAGCGCAAGAAAGGCGGCGATCCGCGCACCCATCGAATAGCCGACGACATGCGCGCGCGGAATGCCGAGATGGTCGAGCAGGCGCCGCGCGTCCTCCGCCATGTTCGGTGTGCCGTAGGCCTCCGGATCGTGCGGCTTGCCGCTCTCCCCGTGGCCGCGATTGTCGAAGGCGATCACGCGGTAGCCGGCATGGACGAGGTCCCTCACCCAAGAGGTCGCGACCCAGTTGACCTTGTGGTTGGAGGCGAAGCCGTGGATGAGGAGGACCGGCGCGCCTTCGCCCTCGTCGAGATAGGCGATCGGAACGCCGTCGGAGTTGAAGCTTTGCGTGGCCATGTCGTCCAGTCCGTTCGGTGCGCGCTGGCTTACACGAGCGCGCTGCGGCATCAAACCCTCCGGGCGCACTGGTCAGCCGAGGGCGAGATGCTATTGTCCGCGCCGATCCGAGACGGGTACCGAAAGTTCCGAGATGGCCGACAAGATCGTTCCGCATTTCCACAACACGCCGGGCGTGCCGTCGGTCGCGATCGGCGCGCGCGAGTTCATGTGCGTGGGCGCGCTTCCGCCCTTCGACCATCCCCACGTGTTCCTGGACATGGGCGACGAGGACGAGGCGATCTGCCCCTACTGCTCCACGCTCTACAGGCACGATCCGTCCCTGCACGAGGACGAGGCCCGGCCGCCCGAGTGCCTCTACACGCTGCCGACCTGAGCCGGCCCGGTCGGTGCGGACCGCCATCGTCGGCGGCGGCATAGCCGGTCTCGCGGCGGCGCTCGCGCTGGCGCGGACCGGGCAAAGAGCGATTGTCTACGAACGCGCCGAGGCGGTGCGCGAGGTCGGCGCCGGCATCCAGCTGTCACCGAACGCGGTCTGGATCCTGCGCGGCCTCGGGCTCGAGCGCGCCGTCGCGGAGCGGGCGAGCGAGCCGCAGGCGATCGTCATCCGTGCGGGCCGGAGCGGCAGGCAGCTCGCACGCATCCCGCTCGGCGCAGCGGCCCGCGAACGCTACGGCGCACCGTACCTCGTGATCCACCGCGCCGATCTTCACGCCGTGCTATGGGAGGCCGCGGCCGGGATCGCGGACCTCCGCACCGGCGCGGCGGTGGGCGGGATCGCAAGCGACGGGGCATCCGCAACCTTTGAAGCGGCCGGGCATGGCGAGGAGGCCGACCTCCTCGTCGCCGCCGACGGCGTGCATTCCGCCGTCCGCACCGCCTATTTCGGTCATTCGGGGGCCCGCCCGACGGGGGCGTTCGCCTGGCGCGCCACGCTCGGGCGCCGGAACGTGCCCCCGTCCCTCGACGCCGGCTCGACCGGCCTCTGGCTCACGCCCGGATTCCACCTCGTCCACTATCCGGTCCGCGGCGGCGAAGACCTGAACGTGGTCGCCATCGGCGGGACGCCGGCGGAGCGGCCGGCCGCCGCGGGGCTCGCGCCGGTCCTCGCCGATCTTCTCGCCGCGGTTCCGGACTGGGTGCTCTGGCCTCTCCTCGGCGTCGACGAGACACGGCCATGGGTGCGGGGCGCCGTCGCGCTCGTCGGTGACGCCGCCCATGCCATGCTTCCCACGGCCGCCCAGGGCGGCGCCCAGGCGATCGAGGACGCCTGGGCTCTCGCGGCGGCGCTCCGTGCGGGTTCGCTTGCGCGCCTCCCCGCACGGCTCAGCGCCTTCGAGGCCGCGCGGCGGCCGCGCGTGGAGCGCATCTGCCGGACGGCGCGACAGAATCTCGCGATCTACCGGCTTTCGGGCCCAGCGGGGGCGGCACGCGACCTCGCGATCGCCGCTTTGCCGGGCCGGGCGCACCTTGCGCGACTCGACTGGCTCTACGGATACCGGCCCGATTTCGCGTAGCCGGTTCGGGCGGCCGGGAACGGACCCCCGTTCATCGCATTGTCTCGAATGGAAGGGCCGCGTAGCCCCGACCAAGGATGTCGCGCGGCCCGAACCATGCAGCATGCACGAAGGGAGACTAGCATGATCCGCAGATTGATGGCGAGCAGCGCGATTTTCGCACTCGTGAGCGCAGGCGCGCTCGGCACGGCGCTCGCGCAGAACAACCCCGCCACGCCCGCGCAGTCGAACCAGCCGGCGGCCGCCGCTCAGGCGGGCGGCGCCGGCACCGTCCAGACGCAGGGATTCTTCGCGGAGCACGCGAACCTCGCCTCCCGGATCATGGGCCAGCCGGTCTATTCGAGCCAGGATCCCGAGGCTGACCGGATCGGCGACGTGAACGACCTCGTCGTGGACGAGCATGGAAAGGTCTCGCAGGCCGTGATCGGCGTCGGCGGCTTCCTCGGCATCGGCGAGAAGGATGTCGCCGTCCCCATCGACCAGGTTGCGGTGATCGAGCGCGACGGCAAGGTCCGCCTCGTCTACGCCTCGACCCGCGAGCAGCTTGAGAGCGCAGAGTCCTTCGACCGGGCGGCCTACGATCCGCAGCGGCGCAACGCCGACACGGCGAACACCGCCAGCACGACGGGCTCGGGCATGGTCGGCGGACCGGGAACCTCGAGCACCATGGCGGGCGACATGTCCTCCGGCGCCGGCCAGACGAACCAGAACGCGGCGAACCAGAACGCCGCCGAGCGCGCCGGCAACGCCTCGCCGCAATCGACGACGGCCCAGGCCGATAACAGCGCTGCCGGCACGCAGACCGCCCAGGCCGGCGGGAACTCCGGGTTCGTGAACTTCGACGAGAACGCCCAGATCCGCGCGAGCGACATGATCGGCAAGGAGGTCTACGGGCAGGACGACCGGAGCATCGGCGAGATCGCGGACATCGTGCTTGCGCCGGACGGCAAGACGCGCGCCGCCGTGATCGATGTCGGCGGCTTCCTGGGTGTCGGCGAGAAGCCCATCACCATCCCGTTCGACCAGCTGCAGATGCAGGCCAAAGCCGACAGCGCCGCCGCGGCCGGCAATGCCGGGCAGAACAATGCCGGCCAGGGCAATGCAGCCCAGCGCGCGGCGGCCGACGGGAGCGACATGCGCATCAGCGTGGCGATGACCCGGGATCAGATCGAGCAGGCGCCCGAATATGACCGCGACGCCGAGGCCGCGAATATGAACGCGGCCGGCACCGGCATGGCCGCCAACCGCGCGGCGGGCACAAGCGGCGGAGCCGCCAGCAACCAGGCGACCGACGCCAACCGCGCCGCCCAGGCGAACCAGCAGGCGGCGACCGGCAGCCCCGCCCCGACCGGCAGCCAGCAGGCGATGACGAACACCGGCGGTAATGCGGCGGTCCAGCCGCAGGAGGTGAGCGCCGACGACCTGCTCGGCGCGAAGGTGGTCGGTACGCGGGACGACGATATCGGCGAGGTCGAGGACGTCGTCTTCACGAAGTCGGGCGACATTCAGGCCGTCGTGATCGATGTCGGGGGCTTCCTCGGCATCGGCGAGAAGCCGGTCGCGGTCCAGTACGACACGCTCAACGTTCAGAAGGACAAGTCGGGCGACCTCCGCGTCATGGTGAACACGACGGAGGACCAGCTGAAGGACGCGCCGGAATATCGCGGCGCCGACTGAGCGACCTCGCCTCACCCGCCACACGGCGCGAGCCCGCCGGCTTCCCAGCCGGCGGGCTTCGAGCGTCGGGCGCATGACCGCCGGACAGGCCGCACGCGTTCCGGATGGTCTGCCGAGCCGGGCCGGGCGCGATCGCCCGCCCGGGGCGCTCAGTGGATCGGCCGGATCATGATCACGCTCTCGGAGCGGATGAGCACGCGCCGGGGCTCCGCCCCCTCGTAGCGCGGCACCTCGTCGGGCGTGATGAAGTCGGTCGCGCGGAGCATGGCCAGCAGCCCGTCTATGTCGCGTGATTCGAGGATCCGCACGACGGCTCCGGTGCTCACCGTGATCTCGTAGTGATGGACCGTTTCGGCAGCCATGACGCTCGGGCGCTCCTCTCCTGCGCCGCCGATCCTGCGGCGGTTCTTCCTGGTGCGGGCGGCGGGGATCGAACCCGCATGCCTTGCGGCGAGGGATTTTAAGTCCCTTGCGTCTACCGGTTCCGCCACGCCCGCCCGGAGAGCCCCCGTTCTAGGGGCGGATCAGCGAAGGCACAATGAGCCGCGCCCGACGGCGTTCGGGTCCGGCGCAGGGCATCGGGATGCGACCGCCTCTCAGCCGCTCCGCCCGGAGATCGGCGGCTGGAAGGAGAGGCCGAGATCCCACGGGAAGTAGATCCAGGTATCCTGCGAGACCTCGGTCACGAAGGTATCGACGAGCGGGCGGCCCATCGGCTTGGCGTAGACGGTGGCGAAATGCGCCTTGGGCAGCATCTCGCGCACGATCGAGGCGGTCTTCCCGGTGTCGACGAGGTCGTCGATGAGGAGGATGCCGGCGCCCCCCGCCTCGACGCCGGGCAGGTCCGCGGCGATCCCCTTCAGGACGGCCGTCGTCCCCTGCGTCCTGTAATCGTGGTAGGACGCCACGCAGACCGTCTCGATCACGCGGATCTCGAGCTCGCGGCAGACCACGGCGGCCGGCACCAGCCCGCCCCGGGTGATGCAGACGATCGCGGAAAACGGGCCGGCGCCGGAGAGGCGCCAGGCGAGCGCGCGGGCGTCGCGGTGGAACTGGTCCCAGGAGACCGGGAAGGCCTTCTCGGGCGTCGGGTTCATCCTCTTTCTCCAGAAGCCGGAGGGCGCGGGCAGCGGCAAGGCCGCGTCGCCTGGCGCGCCGTTGCCCGCTTGTTGGCGCATTCCCGGCCCGCTTGCAATCGGACCGCCGCGCGGACCGGCCGACGCCTCGCCACGCGGCCCGGCTAGAGGGCAGCGAGGGCGGCGCGGAGCGCTGCCGCCGCCGCCGCGAGC
>NZ_SPKJ01000114.1 GCF_009866965.1 Propylenella binzhouense
CGGGCCGCAACCGGGCGCGCAGCCCGCAGCGCCCCCGCCCGGGCAAGGCCTCCCCGGTCAGCTGAATTTCGGCGCGCCGTCCGCGCCCGCCCCCGCGCCGGCCCCGCAGGCGCCGGCGCAGCCCCAAAGCCCGATCGACCTCAGCAAGCCGCCGAGCTTCAACTGACCGCAGGAACGGTCCCGGAGCCGCCGCAAGGCTGCGGCACCGGAAGCCGGCCGTTCAGATCTTGGCGTTGCGCTGCTGGATCATCATGAAGGTGTCGTACGTATATTCCGACACCTGCAGCCACAGATAGCCGTCCCTGCGATAGGCCGCCATCGACTCGTAGATCTTCTTGAACATGGCGTTCGACGCCATGATCTCGTTGTAGGTCTCCTGCGCGGCGTTGAAGCAGGCCTCCATGATGTCCTGGTTGAAGGCGCGGAGCTGGGCGCCGCTCGACGCAAGCCGCCGTACGGCGCCGGGATTGAGCGCGTCGTATTTCGCCATCATGTCGACATTCGCGTAGCCGGCCGCCGCCGTGCAGACGGCCTGGTAGGTCTTCGGCAGCTCCTCCCACTTGCCCTTGTTGAAGAGCACGTGGAGCGCCGGCCCCCCTTCCCACCATCCCGGATAGTAATAGTACTTGGCGACCTTCACGAAGCCGAGCTTCTCGTCGTCGTAGGGGCCGACCCACTCCGCCGCATCGATCGTCCCCTTTTCGAGCGCCGGATAGATGTCGCCGCCCGCAATCTGCTGCGGCACGACGCCGACCTTCCCGATGATCTTTCCAGCCATGCCGCCGATGCGCATCTTCACGCCCTGAAGATCGGCGACGGAGTTGATCTCCTTGCGGAACCAGCCGCCCATCTGCGCGCCCGTGTTGCCGGCCGGCAGGCCGTAGAGATTCTGCGTGGCGTAGAACTCGTTGAGGAGATCGGTCCCGCCCTGATGGTAGAGCCAGGCGTTCATCAGCCGGTTGTTGAGGCCGAACGGGATTGCGGTGGCCAGGGCGTAGGTCGGGTCCTTGCCCCAGTAATAGTAGCTCGCGGTGTGGCAGAGCTCGACCGTACCGTTCGAGGCCGCGTCCGCCGCCTGCAGGCCCGGCACGATCTCGCCGGCCGCGAAGACCTGGATCCTGAAGTTCCCGTCGGTCGCCTCCGACACGTATTTGGCGAAGACCTCCGCCGCGCCGTAGATCGTGTCGAGCGACTTCGGGAAGGACGAGGTGAGCCGCCAGCTCAGCTTCGGCGCGCTCTGCGCGATGGCCGGCTTCGCCAGCGTCGCCGCCGTGCCGGCGGCAAGCCCCAATCCAACGCCCTTGATGACGTCACGACGCTTCATTTCCGGTTCCTCCCACTCGAGGCGGGCGCTGCCCGCACGGCGCTCTTACGGCGCTCGAGCGTCAGAGTAACACGAAGCCGGCGAAGCCGAGAATGAGGCGAAGGACGGAGGGGCTATAAGAAAAGCCCCGGAGCAGCGCCCCGGGGCCCAGAATCGGACCTTCCTCCGGCTCAGAGCTTGTTGCCGCGCTGCTGAACCATCATGAAGGTGTCATACGAATACTCGGCGACCTGGAACCAGAGATAGGCGTCGCGGCGATAGGCCGTCATGGATTCGTAGATCGTCTTGAAATCCTGGTTCTTCGCCGTGAGCTCGGCATAGAGCTGCTGCGCCGCGTCGAAGTAGGCCTGGCTGATCTCCTGGCTGAACGGCCGCAGCTGCGCGCCGGCAGCGGCAAGGCGGCGGATCGCCTGCGGGTTCACATAGTCGTATTTCGCCAGCATGTCGCAGTTCGCGGCCTGCGCGGCAGCCTTCACGATGCCCTTGTAGGTTTCCGGCAGCTCGTTCCATTTCTGCTGGTTGAACATCAGGTGGAGCATCGCCCCGCCTTCCCAGAACGCCGGATAGTAGTAATATGGCGCGACCTTGTAGAAGCCGAGCTTCTCGTCGTCATAGGGACCGACCCACTCGGTCGCGTCGATCGTGCCCTTCTCGAGCGCGGGATAGATGTCGCCGCCCGCAAGCTGCTGCGGCACGCCGCCGAGCTTGGCGAGCACGTTGCCGGCGAGCCCCGCGATCCGCATCTTCAGACCGTTCAGGTCGGCGACGGTGTTCACCTCCTTGCGGAACCAGCCGCCCATCTGCGCGCCCGTATTGCCGCAGGGCAGCGCGTAGATGTTCGACTTGGCGAGGAAGTTGTTCACGAGGTCGACGCCGCCCCCGTAATACATCCACGCGTTCTGCATGCGCGCGTTGAGGGCGAACGGCACGGCCGTGGCGAGCGCCCAGGTCGGGTCCTTGCCGACATAGTAATAGCCGGCCGTGTGGCAGAGCTCGACGGTTCCGTTCGTCACCGCGTCGGCCGCCTGCAGGCCGGGCACGATCTCGCCGGCCGCGAAGACCTGGATCTGGAAGTTGTTGTCGGTCGCCTGGGCGACGTATTTCGCGAAGATTTCCGCGGTTCCGTAGATCGTGTCGAGCGACTTCGGGAACGACGAGGTCAGCCGCCAGCTGACCTTCGGGTTGCTCTGGGCCAGGGCCGGGCGGGCGAGCGTGCCGGCGGCACCGGCCGCGACACCCACTCCCAGGCCCCTGATGACATCACGACGCCTCATTCCATTTCACTCCCGTATGTGTTGCGACGGGGACCGATTGCGCCCCGGAAGCGGCGTCGCTAGCATGCCGCCGTCCCGCTGTCATTACGCGGGAACAGGCGGTTCGCCGCCTCGAACAGCCGATCGTCCGGCCGGGCGTGGCCGGGTTCCGCGGCCGCAACGGAGACGCCCCTGACCGACTACCTGATCAAGCCGGACCCCGACGACCCGCGCCTCTCGGCCACGGTCACCGGCATCGACCAGACCGGCACGCCGATCGACGTGCGCGTCGTCACGGAGAGGCCGTTGACGCTCTACCTGAACAGTCAGGAGATCGTCACGATGATGACCATCGGCGATCACCCGGACCTTCTGGCGGTGGGATATCTCCGCAACCAGAACATGCTCCGCCCGGACGACCGCATCACCGGAATCGACTATGACGACGAGCTCTCGGTCGTCGTCGTGCGGACCGAGCGCGCGACCGACTACGAGGACAAGCTCAGAAAGAAGGTCCGGACCTCCGGCTGCGCGCAGGGCACGATCTTCGGCGACGTGATGGCGGGCTTCGATTCGATCCGGCTCGCGCAGGACGCGGAGCTCCGCACGAGCTGGCTCTACGCGCTGACGAAGGCGATCAATCTCACCCCGTCGCTCTACCTTGCCGCCGGCGCGATCCACGGTTCGGTGCTCTGCCGCCGGGATCGCCCGCTGGTCTACATGGAGGATGTCGGCCGCCACAACGCGGTCGACAAGATCGCCGGCTGGATGTGGCTGAACGATGTTTCCGCGGACGACAAGATCTTCTATACGACCGGCCGCCTCACCTCCGAGATGGTGATCAAGACCGTGATGATGGGAATTCCGATCCTGATCTCGCGCTCCGGCTTCACGGCCTGGGGCGTCGAGCTGGCGCGGCGCGCCGGGCTCACGCTCGTCGGCCGTGCCCGGGGACGCCGTTTCGCGGCCGTCGCGGGCGCCGAGCGGATCGTGTTCGACGCCGATCTCGAAAGCGTCGAGGAAGAGCCGAGCCGGCTTCGCCGGAAGAGCAGTCCCGGCCGGGAGGAAGCCGCCGAATGAAGCCGTCGCACCCGAAGGACCGCCGCGCCGTGGGGCGCCAATGAGCGGCTACGGACCGGCGTCCGTTCCTGCCGTGATTCTCGCGGGCGGGCTCGCACGGCGGATGGGAGGCGGCGACAAGCCGCTCGTCGCGGTGCGCGGCAAGCCGATGCTGGAGCATGTCATCGAGAGGCTGCGCCCGCAGGTCTCGGCAATCGCGATCAACGCGAACGGCGACCCGGCGCGCTTCGCATCCTACGGGCTCCCTGTGGTCGAGGACACGGTGGAAGGCTTCGCCGGGCCGCTCGCCGGCGTGCTGGCCGGCATGCGCTGGGCGGAGCGGACGCTGCCGGAGGCGCGCTTCATCGTGAGCGTCGCCGGCGACACGCCGTTCTTCCCGGAGGACCTGGTGGCCCGGCTTTCGGAAGGCTGCGGACGCGACGAGAACACGATCGCCCTCGCCGCCTCGCCCGCCGGCACGCATCCGGTGTTCGGGCTGTGGCCGATCAGGCTCGCGGACGAGCTCGAGGCCTTCCTGCGCACCGGCGAGAGCGGCAAGATCCTGGCCTTCACGGACAGGCACGTCCGCATCAACGTGCCGTTCGACACGATGGACGTGGGAGGCGAGGAGATCGACCCCTTCTTCAACGTGAACACGCCCGAGGAGGCCGAGCAGGCCGACGAGATCGCCCGCAACCTCCAGGCGCGCGATCCGGCATGAGCGCTCCCGTGTTCGGCGTGACCGGATGGAAGAATTCCGGGAAGACGACGCTGCTCACGCGCCTGGTGTCCGTGTTCGTGGCGCGCGGTCTCAGGGTCTCGACCATCAAGCACGCGCACCACGCCTTCGACATCGACAGGCCGGCAACGGATTCGTTCCGCCACCGGGAGGCGGGCGCGAGCGAGGTGATGATCGTGTCCGGGACGCGATGGGCGCTGATGCACGAACTGAGGGAGGAGGAGGAGGAACCCGGGTTCGAGACCGTGCTGCCGCGGCTTTCGCCCTGCGACCTCGTCCTCGTCGAGGGCTACAAGCGCGAACGCCATCCGAAGATCGAGGTCCGCCGCTCCGCCTCGGCCAGGCAGTCGTCGCTCGCGCTCGAAGATCCGACGATCCGCGCCATCGCCGCCGACCATCCGACCGACTCGCACGGACTGCCCTGCTTCGCGCTCGACGACGTGGAGGCGATGGCCGATTTCATAGCGAACGAGACCGGCCTCCGCTCCGGCGGCGGATGATGGGCCGTTCGGCTGCCGGCCAGCCGCGCCCGGATCGTCTCACACGGCCTTGCCGACCGTCATGGCGCTTCGGAAGGCGGGGTCCTCGTCGAGGAACGCAGCCTCCGTGCCCGCACCCATCGCGTCGAAGAACCGGCTCACGAAGGATCGGAACGCCGCGCAGAGCGCGATGTCGCAGATCTGCGGGTCGGTGAACCCGACCGCCCGAAGGCGCTCGATGTCCGATTGCGTGACGCTCGCCGCATCCTTCGTGACCTTCTCGGCATAGGCCAGCATCGCCACGTCGCGCTCCGGCAGACCCGCGTTCCGGAAGTCGCGCTGCACCGCGAGAACTGCCTCCTTCGAGCCGAGATCGCCGATCAGCTGCTTGCCGTAGACGTGCGAGCAATAGCTCGAGCCGATGTGCTTCGCGGCAACGAGCGTGACGAGACGCCATTCCCTCAGGCCCAGCGAGAAGCCGGCGCGGATGGCGTTCGAGAAATCCGTGTAGATCGGCAGCAGATCCGGGCGCGCCGTGAAGCACCGCGTCGCATCCATGACGAAGCCCAGCTGCGCCTTCTGCTGCCGATAGATTTCGGCGATCGGGCCGCTCGCCTCGTCGTCGGATATGGTCTCGAGGAACACGCTGCCCTCCGTTCAGAGGCTACCGGTGACGACGATAGCAGGACCTGTCCCTGCCCCGATAGGCGGCGCTTGCAGTGCACCCCTTCCCTTTCGCGCCGCGGGACGCGAGTGTAGGGCCATGTCCGGGCGCCGCCTCCTCGACGACTGCTTTCTGACCGACAGCGAGAGGCTGCGGCACGACGAGGCGCTGGCGATCCTGCGCGCGCGCATCGGGCGCGTGGTCGAACCCGAGGAGATCGCACTCGAGGAGGCCGGCGGGCGCATTCTCGCCGAGACGATCGCGAGCCCGCGCCCCGTGCCGCTCGCCGACAATGCCGCGGTCGACGGCTACGCCTTCGCGCATTCCGATTTCGAGGCGACCGGCGGCTGGTTCAGGGTCGCGGGCCGGGTGGCCGCCGGCCATCCGCAGGCCGTGCCGCATATCGCCGGCACCGCCGCGCGGATCTTCACCGGCGCGGTGATGCCCGACGGTGCCGACACGGTGGCGATGCAGGAGGATTGCGAGCCCCACAGCCAAGACGGCATCGATTTCGTCGCGGTTCCGCCGGGGCTCAGGAAGGGCGCCAACCGGCGCAAGGCCGGCGAGGACCTCGCCGCCGGCGCGACGATCGCCTCGCCGGGAACGCCGCTGCGGCCGCAGGAGATCGCCGCGATCGCCTCGACGGGGCGGGCGCGGATCTCCGCCTATCGCCGGCTCCGCGTCGCCGTGCTCTCGACCGGCGACGAGCTGGTGCGGCCCGGCGCGCCGCTCTCCTCCGGGCAGGTCTACGATTCCAACCACTTCCTGCTGAGATCGCTGCTCGCCACGATCGGAGCGGAGATCACCGATCTGGGGCTGGTGGCGGACCGCTCGAAGGCGGTGCAATCGGTGCTGGCGGAGGCAGCCGCGGCCCACGACGCGATTCTGACCACCGGCGGCGCCTCGCGCGGCGAGGAGGACCACCTCGTCACGAGCCTCGATACGCTGGGCACGCGCCACCTCTGGCAGATCGCGGTCAAACCCGGCCGGCCGATGAGCTTCGGCCAGATCGGCGATTGCGTCGTGCTCGCGCTTCCCGGCAATCCCGTCGCGGCCTTCGTCTGCTTTCTTCTCTATGCGCGCCCGGCGCTCCTCGCGCTCGGCGGAGCCGACTGGCGGGAGCCGCCGCGCTTCCCGCTTCCGGCCGATTTCGACCTGCCGGGCAAGAAGGCGGGGCGGCGCGAGTTCCTGCGCGGCATGCTCGCGACCGGCGGCGACGGGCGCCTTGCGGTCCGCCGCTTCCCGCGCGACGGCTCCGGGCTGATCACGTCGCTGCGCGAGGCCGACGGGCTGATCGAGATCGACGAGGAGACGACCGCCGTGCGGCGCGGCAGCCTGGTCTCGTTCATTCCGTTCTCGGCCTTCGGCATAGGCGGCTGACCGGCCCGTTTCCGCGCTCCCGCGCAGGTGTCAGGCACCTGAAATCCGGTTGCGCCGCACGGAATTTGATCGGACTATGACGGTCAGCGGCCGAAAAACGGCCCGGAACTTGCTGGGATCAAAGCACGGAACAGGCAGGCAGTCACATGCGCATCCTCAAGAGTCTCGCGCTCGCAGCCGCGATGGCCGCCCTTCTCGGCGGAATAGCCGATGCGAAAGAGTGGAAGAAGGTCCGCATCGGCACCGAGGGCGCCTATCCGCCCTTCAACGAGCTCACGCCGGACAAGCAGCTCGTCGGCTTCGACATCGACATCGCCAAGGCGCTCTGCGCCCAGATGAAGGTCGAGTGCGAGTTCGTGACCCAGGACTGGGACGGCATGATCCCGGCGCTCCTCGCCGGCAAGTTCGACGCCATCATCGCCTCGATGTCGATCACGCCGGAACGGGCGGAGAAGGTGGCGTTCACGCACAAATACTACAACACGCCGCCCGCCCTTGCCGTCCCGAAGGATTCCGACATCAAGGGCGCCGCGCCGGAGGACGTGAAGGGCAAGACCATCGGCGCGCAATCCTCGACCACGCATTCGAACTATGTCGAGCGCTTCTACAAGGATGCCGAGCTGAAGATGTACCCGACCGCGGACGAGTATAAGCTCGACCTGCAGAACGGCCGGCTCGACGGCGCGGTCGACGACGTCGTGGTGCTTTCGGAATGGCTGGATACGCCCGAGGGCGCCTGCTGCAAGATCGCCGGCACCATCACGCCGGTCGAGGAGATCCACGGACCGGGCGCCGGCATCGCGATCCGCAAGGAAGACACGGATCTCGTCGAGATGTTCAACAAGGCGATCGACGCGATCCGTGCCGACGGCACCTACGAGCAGATCAACAAGAAGTACTTCGACTTCGACGTCTACGGCAGCTGAAGCGGCCGGGGCGGAGGATGAATGTCCGCCGCCCCTGACCGGTGCCGGGTCCGATGGCCGACCTCATCGCCCTGCTCGCACCCGGCCCGACCGGCTGGGGCGACGAGATCCTGGCCGGCACGTGGCTCACGATCCGCCTCGCCCTCGCGACGCTGCCGTTCGGCCTCGCCGTCGGGCTCCTGATCGCGCTCGCCAAGCGCAGCCAAGTCGCCTGGCAGCGCCTTCTCGGTGAAGCCTTCACGACCGTCTTTCGCGGCCTCCCGGAGCTCCTGACGCTCTTCATCGTCTATTACGGCGGCCAGATGCTGCTGCAGACCGTCGTGCGGCTGTTCTCCGAGCGCTACATCGAGGTGAACGGCTTCGTGGCCGGGATCGTCGCGCTCGGCCTCGTCTTCGCGGCCTATGCGAGCGAGGTCTTCGCCTCGGCCTTCAAGGGCATCCCGAACGGGCAATGGGAAGGGGCAGCCGCGCTCGGGCTCCATCGCGGGCAGACGCTTCGCCTCGTCATCCTCCCGCAACTCGTGCGGCTCGCGCTGCCCGGCCTCGCCAATCTCTGGCTCATCCTCCTGAAGGACACGTCCCTCGTCTCCGTGATCGCGCTCAACGACCTGCTGCGCATGACCTCGGTCGCCGTGGGCAACACCAAGGAGCCGTTCTTCTTCTACTTCGTCGCCTGCATGATCTACCTGATCATGTCGATCGTCTCGTCGTTCGGGATCACGGCGATCGAGCGGTGGGCGGAGCGGGGCGAGCAGAGACGGGCGATGGGTCCCCGGAGGATCGCGATCGGGGCGGCGCCGTCGTGAACCTCGATGTCCTGGCCCGCTACGGCCCGAGCCTGGTACACGGCCTCGGCACGACCTTGACGCTCGTGGCCGTCTCGATCGCCTGCGGCGGACTGCTCGCGATTCCGGTCGCGCTCGCCCGCCTGTCCGAGAACCGCGTCGTCGGAAGCCTCGCCTTCGCCTATGTCTATTTCTTCCGCGGCACGCCGCTGCTTGCCCAGATCTTCCTCGTCTATTACGGCATGGGCGAATTCCGGCCGACCCTGCAGTCGCTCGGCCTGTGGAGCTTCTTCCGCGACGCGGTGAACTGCGCGGCCTTCACCTTCACGCTCAACACCGCCGCCTACCAGGCCGAGATCTATCGCGGCGCGATCCGCTCGGTACCGCGCGGCCAGGCCGAGGCGGCGGAAGCGCTCGGGCTGAGGCGCTGGACCATCTTCCGCTACGTGATCGCGCCGCAGGCCGCGATCATCGCGCTGCGCCCGCTCGGCAACGAGATCATCCTGATGATCAAGGGCTCGGCGGTCGCGAGCATCGTGACGGTGCTCGACCTCATGGGCGAGACCCGTCTCGCCTTCTCGCGCAGCTTCGACATGACGGTCTATCTCTACGCGGCCGTGCTCTACCTCGCCGTCGTGGAGGTGCTTCGCCGCATCTGGAACATGCTCGAGGTGCGGCTGACGCGCCATCTCGCGCTGCGGGCGTGAGCCGCCCTCCCCCGCCGCCCCCTGACATCGGCGTCCGGCGCGGCTAAAGGCTTCGGTGCGGGTTGGACCGGGAGACGGATGCAATGGCGAAGGTGGCATTCATCGGACTTGGCGTGATGGGCTTTCCGATGGCGGGGCACCTCGCCCGCAAAGGCGGCCACGACGTCACCGTCTACAATCGGACCGCGGAGAAGGCCGAACGCTGGGTCGCCGAATTCGGCGGCCGGCGCGCCGCGACGCCGGCCGAGGCCGCCGCCGGCCGCGATTTCGTGTTCTCCTGCGTCGGCAATGACGACGACCTCCGCTCCGTCACCCTCGCGGAAGGCGGCGCATTCGCGGGGATGAGGCCCGGCGCGACCTTCGTCGACCATACGACGGCGAGCGCGACCATCGCGCGCGAGCTCGCCGCGGCTGCCGCGGAACGCGGCTTCGGCTTCCTCGATGCCCCGGTCTCCGGCGGCCAGGCCGGGGCCGAGAACGGCGTTCTCACCGTCATGGCCGGCGGCGAGGGAGAGGTGTTCGAGGCGGCGCGGCCGGTGATCGCCTGCTATGCCCGGATGATCGGCCTGATGGGGCCGGCCGGCGCCGGCCAGCTGACGAAGATGGTCAACCAGATCGCGATCGCGGGCCTGGTCCAGGGCCTCTCCGAGGCGCTCCATTTCGCCGGGCGCTCCGGGCTCGACGTCGAGAAGGTCGTCGGCGTCATCTCCAAGGGCGCCGCGCAGTCCTGGCAGATGGAGAACCGCTGGCAGACGATGGTCGAGGACCGCTTCGACCACGGCTTCGCGGTCGACTGGATGCGCAAGGACCTCGCGATCTGCCTCGACGAGGCGCGGCGGAACGGCGCCACGCTTCCCGTCACGGCGCTGGTCGACCAGTTCTACGCCGAGGTGCAGAAGATGGGCGGACGGCGGTGGGACACGTCGAGCCTCATCAAGCGCCTCGCGCGCTGAGCCGCCGACGCGCCTACTGGTGCGTGGCCTCGCGGGCGATCTCGTCGAGGAGGTCGTTCACCTTCTGGAGCGCCGCCTTGGAATCCGCGCTCGTGCCGCCGTCCAGGTGGCGGAAGCCGACATGCTGACGGCCCTTCCCGTCCGCGAGCTCGTAGACGAACACGACGTAGGGGCAGAAGGCGATGTTGGCCGGATCCGCCTCCATCGCCGCCCGCGAGAGCGTCGCCGAACAGAACTGCAGCAGATCGGCATGGGCATAGACGGTCGTGGTCGCCCCGACATCGGAGGCCGTCCGGTTCAGCATCTCGCCGACATGGCCCTGGTAGTCGATCACGAAGCCGCGGTCGACAATGGCGTCCTCCACGTTCTGGCGGATATCCTCGAAGGCGCCGTCGGTGGTGTAGATCGTCACGCCGGCCGGCTCGGCGGACGCGGGCCCGCCCGCGAGCAGGAAGGCCGAAACGGCCAGCGACGGGACCAGACTGAGCAGCGGCTTCCGCATTGTTTCCTCCCCCGGCGCATACATGCGCCCTTTTCTATACTTGCGCCTGCGCGCCCGCGCGGCAAGCCCGTCCGCGCAGCGGGTTCCACCGGTGTGGATCGCGGCCGGCGGATGGCCATCACCTGGTGCGGATCGTCCGGCGGACGCCGTAGGATGCGTCCGGTGCGTTGAAGCGCCCGGTCGTCGTGGTGTCGAAGAAGATCGGCTCCCGCCTGGCGGCGTGGAAGCGGTGAAGGTGTTCTCCAGCCCGAAGCTTCAACAGGTCCGGCCGGCGTCGGTCCAGATCGGCGGGCGGGAGCGGCCCACTCACGCCCCCTGCTCGCCGTGCCGCCTAGAGCGTTACCCGACCTAATTGAATCGGGATTCCCAAATCAGCGCTGAGATGATTCAAGCTGTCTGCCGGATTGGAGGCCGGCGG
>NZ_SPKJ01000115.1 GCF_009866965.1 Propylenella binzhouense
GATGTCGGCCGCAAGCTCGCCCGCGCCGCGCGCCGCCCCTTCGAGCACCATATGGGCGAGCCGCGGCGGCAGGGGCAGATCGGCCATGCGGCGGCCGTGGCGGGAAAGCCCGCCGGCCGGATCGCGCGCGCCGAGCCGGCCGAGCAGCGCGAGCGCTTCCGCGAAGGCGGCGGGAGGCGGCGGATCGAGCCAGCGCAGCGCGGACGGATCGGAGGTCCCCCAGGCAAGCAGTGCCAGCGCGAGCGGCGCGAGGTCGGTCTCGAGGATCTCCGGCCGGTCGAAAGGCGGCAGCGCGGCGGTCTGCGGCTCGTCCCAGAGCCGGTAGCAGGTGCCGGGCGCGGTCCGGCCGGCGCGGCCGCGGCGCTGGTCGGCGGCGGCGCGCGAGACCCTGACCGTCTCGAGGCGGCTCATGCCGGAGCCCGGATCGTAGCGCGGCCGGCGCGCGAAGCCGGAATCGACGACGACCGTCACGCCCTCGATGGTGAGCGAGGTCTCCGCGATCGCGGTCGCGAGCACGACCTTCCGCGTGCCCGCCGCAGCCGGCCGGACGGCCGCATCCTGGCTGCGGGGATCGAGCGCGCCGTAGAGCGGCGCAAGGACCACGCCCGGCGGCAGGGCGGACAGGCGCTCGGCGGTCCGCATGATTTCGGCCTGGCCGGGCAGGAAGGCGAGGATGCTGCCGGAGCGCTCGCGGAGCGCCCGGCGGACGGCCGCCGCGACGCGATCCTCGACGCGCATCGCCGCGTCGGCGCCGAGATGGACGGTCTCGACCGGGAACATGCGCCCGGCGCTCTCGACCACCGGCGCGCCGCCGAGGATGGCGGCGAAGCGCGCCCCGTCGACCGTCGCCGACATGGCGACGAGCCGCAGGTCGTCGCGGAGCGCCGCCTGGGCGTCGAGCGCGAGCGCGAGCCCGAGATCCGCGTCGACCGAGCGCTCGTGCACCTCGTCGAAGAGGATCGCGCCGACGCCTTCCAGGCCGGGATCGTCGAGGATCATGCGGACGAACACGCCGGCGGTGACGAGCTCGATCCGGGTCGAGGCGGAGACGCGCGTCTCGTTGCGGACGCGGTAGCCGATTGTGGCGCCCGGCTCCTCGCCGAGCGTCCCGGCCATGCGGCGCGCCGCGGCGCGGGCGGCGAGCCGGCGCGGCTCGACGACCAGGATGCGGCCTCCCCGCGTCCACCGGGCGTCGAGGAGCCGGAGCGGCACGAGCGTGGTCTTGCCGGCGCCGGGCGGCGCGACGAGCACGGCCGAGCGGCCCTTCTCGAGCGCGGCGAAAAGCTCCGGCAGGGCGGCTTCGACGGGCAGCATGGCGGCCTTATAGGGGCGGCGCGCCGTCTTCCGCCACCGCCGCGAGCTCGATCACCGGGCCGGCCGCCGCCGCGGCATCGGCCGGATCGTGCGTGACGAGCAGGGCCGGCAGGCGCCGCCGCCTGATCTCGCCGAAGACGAGATCGCGCATCTGGCCGCGGAGCGCGGCATCGAGGCCGGAGAACGGCTCGTCGAGCGCGAGCGCGTGCGGCTCGGCGAGAAGCGTGCGCATCAGGGCGACGCGCGCCTTCTGTCCGCCCGAAAGGGTGGCCGGATCGGCCTCGGCGAAGCCGGCAAGGCCGATCCCGGCGAGCGCCTCCGCCGCGAGACGGCGACGCGCGCGCCGGCCGCGGATCCGCGGCGGCAGGCCGAGAAGGAGGTTGCCGGCCACGGAGAGGTGCGGAAGCAGCAGGCTGTCCTGGAAGAGGAGGCCGATGCCGCGCCGCTCGGGCCGCAGGCGCGTCACGTCCTCGCCGTCGAGGATCACGCCGCCCTCCGCCGAGAAGGCGGGATCGAGGAAGCCCGCGACGAAGGCGAGCAGCGTCGACTTGCCGGAGCCGGACGGCCCCATCACGGTCAGGATCGCCCCCGGCGGGACGGCCGCATCGACGGCAAGGAGCAGGCGCCCGGCGAGCCGGATGCGCACCGCCTCGAGCCGCAGCCCGGCCGCATCGCGCCCGGCCTTCACCGCGCCACCCTTAGTCCGCGCCGGTTCCGGTGAAGCCAGGCCGGAACCGCGAGCGCCACGAAGAACCCGAGGAACGGCAGGAGCGCCTGCACCAGCGCGGTGACGCCGACGATGCGGCGGTCGCCACCCGCCGCCAGCGCGACGGCCTCCGTCGTCACCGTCGGCCAGCGGCCGGCGCCGACGACGAGGGTCGGCAGATAGAGCCCGACCGAGACAGCGAAGCCGACCGCGAAGGCGGTCAGGATCGGCCGCGCGAGCATCGGCAGCCGCAGACGCCGGAACGCCGTGCCGGGCCCGCGGCCGAGGCTCGCAAGGACGCGCGCATAGCGCGGATCGAGGCTCCGCCACGGCCCGGACAGCGAAAGGTAGACGTAGGGCAGCACGAAGACGAGATGCGCCATCAGAAGCGCGGCGAAGCGGCCGTCCCAGCCGGCGCGGGCGAGGAGGAAGTCGAACCCGAACAGGAAGGCGACCTGCGGGACGAGCAGCGGCAAATAGAGCGCGGCAAGGCCGCGGAAGCCCGGCGGATGGCCGTTCCTGACCTCGTTCTCGAGCGCGGCGACGACCAGAAGGAGCGCGAGGGCGCTCGCGCAGACGCCGATCGCGAGCGCGTTCCCGAGCGCCGCCGACAGGCCGGGCATCACGCGCATCCAGACGCCGAGCGTCACCCGCGCAGGCAGCGCGTCCGGAAACCGCCACGGCCCGGCGACCGACCAGAGCGCAAGGCCCGCCGTCCCGAGAAGGATGGCGCCGGCCGGAAGCGCCACGAGGGCCGAGCCGGCAAGACGCGCCGCGGCATCCCGGGATGCGCGCCAGCCCGTCGGGGCGAGCGCGGCAAGGACGAGCGCAGCAAACCGTTCGATCCCGAGCCAGAGGAGAAGCGCCGCGCCGGTGACGCCGAGCTGCAGGACCGCGCCGGCCGCGAGCACGAAGCGCATCGCGAGATCGGGATCGGCATGGAGCTCGACGATCCGCACCGCGAGGGGCGCCGGCGTGGTGGGCCCGAGCACGAGCGCGACGTCGACATTCGACGTGGCGTAGGCAAGCACCGCGAAGACCGGCAGGCGAAGCTGACGGTAGAGGACCGGGACCACGCCGTGGGCGAAGCCGAGCACGCGGCCGTAGCCGAGGCTCGCCATCAGCTCGGTGCGCTCGCGCGCCATGGTCTGCGGCAGGGCGGCGAGCGTCATCAGGAGCAGGAACGGGATCTCCTTCGCGACGAGGCCCAGAACCATCGCGATGCCCGCCCTGTCATGGACGACCAGAATGTCGGGCGGATGCGTCCAGCCGGTGAGCCAGGGCGACAGGAGCCGCGCCGGCAGGCCGGCGGGCGCGATCAGGACGGCGAGCGCGAACGCCGCGGCCGCATGCGGGACGCTGAGGAGCGGCGACACGAAGCGCTGCATCAGGCGGAAGGTGCGCGTGCCGAACGAGCCGCCGACGAAGAGGAGGACGGCCGAGACGGCGATCGCGGTCGCCGCCAGTCCGGTTCCGAGGCTCAGCAGCACCGAGGCGGCGAGCCCCGGCAGCTCGAAAAGCCGGCGGAACGGCTCGACCGATAGGCTGTCGCCCCCGAGCACCGGCAGATAGCCGAAGGCCGGCAGGAGCACGCCGCCGAGACCCGCGGCGACCGGACCGAGGAGCAGGAGGACGATCGCGGCCGGCGCGAGCCTCAGCACGCCCGGCCGGCTACTGCCCGACACCGTAGCGCCGCGCCCATTCCGCCTCGAGCGGCGCGACCCAGGACGGATGCGGCTCGGGAAGGACGGGCCCGAGCGCGTCCGGCGGCAGCGTGGCGGGACCGCGCTCGACCGCCGCGAACCGCGCCCGGTCCTCCGGCGGCAGGCGATCGACGGCGAGCACGGTCGGGTCGCCCCAGACGGCCGCCTCCTCCTTCCGCGCCTGCGCCTCCGGCGACATCAGGAAGTTTGCGACCACCATCGCCCCGGCACTCGCCCCGGCATCGAACGGGATCGCCACGAAATGCGTGTTCCCGATCGTGCCCCCGTCGAAGACGAAGCTCCGGACCGTGTCCGGCAGCTCGCCATTCGCGATCGCGCTCGACGCGTCGGCGGGGTTGAACGCGAAGCTGATCGCCGTCTCGCCGTCGGCGAGGAGCTGCCGCATGCCGCCGTAATCCCGCGGATAGGCCCGCCCCTGCCGCCAGAGGAGAGGTGTGATCCGATCGAGATAGGCCCAGAGCGGCGCGGTCACCGCCTCGAAATCGACCGATCCGACGGGCCGGGCGAGCGCCGCCGGGTCGGCCGCGAGATCGACGAGAAGCTGCTTCAGGAAGGTCGTGCCCATGAAATCGGGCGGCTGGGGATAGGTGAAGCGTCCGGGATTGGCTTCGATCCAGGCCGCGAGCGCCTCCGCCGAACGGGGCGGGGCGGGAACCTCGCCCGGATCGTAGAAGAAGACGAGCCTGGCCATGCCCCAGGGCGCCTCGAGACCATCCACCGGCACGCCGAAATCGCGCGCGACCGTCGGCTTGCCGGCGACATCGACGAAGCGGTAGCTCGGAAGCCGGTCGGCCCAGGGCTCGGACAGAAGGAGGCCGTTCTCCTTCATCGCGGCGAAGTTCTCGCCGTTGATCCAGACGAGATCGACGGAGCCGTTCCCGGTCCGGCCGGCGGCCTTCTCGGTCAGGACCTTGGCCACCACCGCGCCCGTTTCCGCCACCTTGACGTGGACGAGCTCGACCCCGAACCGCGCCGCCACCTCGCGCCCGACCCAGGCGATGTAATCGTTGATGCGCGGCTCGCCGCCCCAGGCATGGAAATAGACCGTCTCGCCCCGCGCGGCGGCGAGCACGGCCTGCCAGCGGGACGGATCGGGCGCTTCGGCGCGCGCGGCGGCGGCGGAAACGAAAGCGGCAAGGAGGCAGGCTATCAGGCGCGGGAACATGGCGATCTCCTTTGCCGGGAATTGCCCGCCGGCGCCGCCCGCCGCAAACCAATTCGCGGTGAGAGGCGTGTGAAGGCGCCGCTCATTCGCCGATCGCGACCCCCTCCCGCCGGGAATCCGCCGCGCCCTGGAGCCGGCCCGGGGCGATCTCGATCGCCTGCAGCCCGGAATTCAGCTCGCCGGCCTTCACTTCGTAGCCGAGCCCCCGAAGCGCCGGAGCGAAGCGCTCGGCCGCGGTTCCCGCCTCCAAATCGAAGGCGCCGAACCGGTTCGCGAGATGCGGCAGGTCGACAGCGCTCTGGACGTCGAGACCCCAATCGAGCACGGCGATGAGCGCCTCGGCGACATAGGGGATGATCTGGCTGCCGCCCGGCGAGCCGATCGCCAGCACCGGGGCGCCGTCCTTGAGCACGATGGTCGGCGCCATCGAGGAGCGCGGGCGCTTGCCGGGCTCGACCCGGTTGGCGACCGGCCGGCCGCCCGCCTGCGTGCGGAAGGAGAAGTCGGTCAGTTCGTTGTTGAGGAGGAAGCCCCGCACCATCAGCCGCGAGCCGAACTGGTTCTCGATGGTGGTCGTCATCGAAAGGACGTCGCCCTTCGCGTCGACGATGACGATCTGGCTGGTGGAGGGCAGCTCGATCGCCTCCCCGTCGCCCCAGCGGAGCGCATGATCCCAGGCCGGTTCGCCGGGTTCGGCCTTCTCGAGCCGGCGCCCGGGTTGGAGGAGAGCGGCGCGGCCGGCGACATAATCCGGGTCGAGCAGGCCCTTCACCGGCACCGGCACGAAATCGCTGTCGGCGAGGTAACGCTCGCGATCGGCGAAGGCGAGCCGGGTGGCATCGCCGAAGAGCTGCCAGGACCTGACATCGTCCGGGCCGAGGCTCGCGATCGGCGTCGGCGCGAGGAGGCCGAGGATCTGGGCGACAGCGACGCCGCCGGAGCTCGGCGGGCCCATGCCGCAGACGAGATAGAGGCGGAAGGGCCCGCAGACCGGCTCCCGCTCTTTGACCTCGTAGCCTGCGAGGTCGCGGAGCGCGAGCACGCCGGGATTGCCTTCCGCGCCGCGCACCGCCGCCACGATGTCGCTCGCGATCGGGCCGGAATAGAAAGCGTCGGCGCCGCCGTCCCGGATCGCCTTCAGCGTCTCGGCATAGGCCGGATTCTTCAGGCCCTCGTCATAGCCGAGCGCGCGCATGAGCCCGCTGATGAAATAGTCCCGCGTCGCCGGGAAGCGCGACAGCCGCTCGGTATCCTCCGAAACCAGCGCGAGCAGGCGCCGGGACACGGGGAAGCCGTTCTCAGCGAGGTCGATGGCGCGGCCGAAGAGATCCCTCCAGCCGAGCGTTCCGAAGCGGGCGTGGAGCGCCTCCAGAAGCCGCGGCGTGCCCGGCACGCCGACCGAGCGGCCGCCGACCACGGCATCGTAGAACCGGAGCGGCGCGCCGTTGTCGTCGAGGAAGAGCTTCGGCGTGGCGGCGCCGGGCGCCGTCTCGCGCCCGTCCAAGGTCGTGAGCTTCTTCGCCCCGGCATCAAAGTAGAGCGCGAAGGCGCCGCCGCCGAGACCGGAGGATTGCGGCTCGACGAGGCCGAGGACGAGTTGGACCGCGACCGCGGCATCGGCCGCGCTGCCGCCCTTCCGCAGGATCTCGGCCCCGGCTTCCGCCGCGAGCGGGTTCGCGGCGGCGACCATCCAATTCGCCGCGACGACGGGCTTCCGCGCGCCCGCTTCGGGGAGCGGAGCGGTCGCCGGCTCGGGCGCGACGAGATCGGCGGCCGGCTGCGCACGAAGCGGGCCGGCGAGGAGGACGGAGAGGAGCGCCGCCGCGCACCGGAGCCACGCCATGCCACCCTCCCCGCGCAACCGCCGCCCGCCCTCAGACGAAGGCGAGCGCCTGGCCGAGATTCTGCACCGCCCGGCGCGCCATCACCGTCACCAGATGCGCCCGATATTCCGCCGAGCCGTGGATATCGCCCATCATGTCGGCCGGATCGAGCGCGATGCCCTTCAGCGCGTCGGCGGAGAAATCCGCGGCGAGCGCCCGCTCCATCTCCGCCGCGCGGAAGACGCCGGAATTGCCGGCGCCGGTCACGGCCACCCGGACGCTGCCGTCGCCATGGCGCGCGACGAAGACGCCGGCCATCGGATAGCGCGAGGCGGGATTGCGGAACTTGGCGTAGCCTGCCGCCTCCGGCACGCGGAAGCGGACGCGGGTGACGATCTCGCCCTCCTCGAGCGCGGTCTCGTAGAGGCCGACGAAATAATCGTCGGCGGCGATCGCGCGCCGGTCCGTCTCCACCGTGCCGGCAAGCGCCAGCACCGCGCTCGGATAATCGGCCGCCGGATCGTTGTTGGCGACCGAGCCGCCGATCGTGCCGAGATGGCGGACCTGGGCGTCCCCGATCGAGCCGGCGAGGCCGGCGAGCGCCGGGATCGCGCCCTTCACCTCGGCGGCGCCGGCGACCTCGGCATGCGTCATGCCGGCGCCGATCGCGACCTCGTCGGCCGTGACGCTGATGCCCTTCAGCTCGCCGACATGGCGGAGGTCGATGAGGTTGGCGGCGGCGGAGAGCCGGAGCTTCATGGCCGGGATCAGCGTGTGGCCGCCCGAGACATAGGCGGCATCGCCCGCCTCGGAGAAGAGCCGCGCCGCCTCCGCGAGGCTGGTCGGCCGGTGGTAGGTCGTCTGGTACATCGCCGTCTCCTTATTCGGCCGCTTCGGCGAGGCCCGAGGCGCGGATCGCGCGCCAGACCTTCTCCGGGGTGGCCGGCATGTCGATCTCGTTGGTGCCGATCGCGTCGGTGATCGCGTTGATCACGGCGGGCGGCGAGCCGATCGCGCCGGCCTCGCCGCAGCCCTTCATGCCGAGCGGGTTGCCCGGGCAGATCGTCTCGGTGGTCGAGACCTTGAAGGACGGCAGGTCGTCGGCGCGCGGCATGGCGTAGTCGTTGTAGCTCGCCGTCACCAGCTGGCCGGTGTCGCGGTCGTAGACGCAGGCCTCCAGCAGCGCCTGGCCGACGCCCTGCGCGATGCCGCCATGAACCTGCCCCTCGACCACCATCGGGTTGATGACGCGGCCGAAATCGTCCGCCGCCACGAACTGGACGATGGCGGTGCGGCCGGTGGCGGGGTCGATCTCGACCTCGCAGATGTAGCAGCCGGCCGGGAACGTGAAATTGGTCGGGTCGTAGAACGCCCCCTCCTTGAGGCCGGGCTCGAGCCCCGGCGGCAGGTTGTGGCCGGTATAGGCGGCGAGGCAGACCTCGTGCCAGGCGAGCTTGCGGTCGGTGCCGGCGACCCGGACCTCGCCGTCGCGGATCTCGATGTCGCCCTCGGCCGCCTCGAGGAGATGGGCGGCGATGCGCTTGGCCTTCGCCTCCACCTTGTCGAGCGCCTTGACGATCGCCGACAGGCCGACCGCGCCGGAGCGCGAGCCGTAGGTACCCATGCCGAACTGCACCTTGTCGGTGTCGCCGTGCAGCACCGAGACATTGGCGAGCGGAATGCCGAAGCGCTCCGCCACCACCTGCGCGAAGGTGGTCTCGTGGCTCTGGCCGTGGCTGTGCGAGCCGGTCAGGACCTCGATGGTGCCGACCGGATTGACGCGCACCTCGGCAGATTCCCAGAGCCCGACGCCGGAGCCGAGGGAGCCGACCGCCGCGCTCGGCGCGATGCCGCAGGCCTCGATGTAGCAGGACATGCCGATGCCGCGCAGCCTGCCGCGCCGCGCCGCCTCGGCCTTGCGGGCGGGAAAGCCGTCATAGTCCGCCGCCTTCATGGCGGCGTCGAGCGAGGCTTCGTAATCGCCGGAATCATAGTTCATGATGACGGGCGTCTGGTGCGGGAAGCTCCTGATGAAGTTCCGGCGCCGGAGCTCGGCCGGCGACATGCCGAGCTCGCGCGCGGCGGTCTCGACCAGCCGCTCCAGCACGTAGGTCGCCTCCGGCCGGCCGGCGCCGCGATAGGCGTCGACCGGCGTCGTGTTCGTGTAGACGGCGCGCACGTTGCAGTGGATCGCGGGAAGCGCGTACTGCCCGGAGAGCAGCGTCGCGTAGAGATAGGTCGGCACCGCCGACGAGAAGAGCGACATGTAGGCGCCGAAATTGGCGATCGTATCGACCTTCAGGCCGATCATCGTGCCGTCGCCGTCGAACGCCATCTCGGCATGGGTGACGTGGTCGCGGCCATGCGCGTCGGTCTGGAACGCCTCGCTGCGGTCGCCCGTCCACTTCACCGGCACGCCGGTGCGCTTCGAGGCCCAGAGGCAGACGATCTCCTCCGGATAGATGAAGATCTTCGAGCCGAAGCCGCCGCCGACATCCGGCGCGATCACCCTCAGCTTGTGCTCCGGCGCGACATTGTAGAAGGCCGACATCACCAGCCGGGCGACATGCGGGTTCTGGCTGGTCGTCCACACCGTGTAATGATCGCTGCCGGCATCGTAGTAGCCGAGCGCCGCACGCGGCTCCATCGCGTTCGGGACGAGCCGGTTGTTCACGAGGTCGATGCGGGTGACGTGCGCCGCGCGCTGGAAGGCGGCCTCGACGGCGGCGGAATCGCCGATCTCCCAATCGTAGATAAGGTTGCTCTTGGCGTTCTCGTGGATCTGGCGGGCACCCTCGGCGATCGCCTGCAGGGGATCGATGATGGCGGGAAGCTCCTCCCACTCGATCTCGACGGCGTCGGCGGCATCGCGCGCCTCTCCGCGGGTCTCCGCCACGACCACGGCCACGGCCTGGCCGACGAAGCGCGCCGTCTCCGTCGCGATCGCCGGATACTGGCCCATGTTCATGGGCGTCTTGTCCTTGGAATGGATCATCCAGCCGCAGATCAGATTGCCGATGCCGTCGGCGGCAAGCTCCTTGCCCGTCAGGATGCCGATGACCCCCGGCATCCGCGCGGCCGCGCCGGTATCGATCCGGACGATCCGCGCATGCGCATGGGGCGAGCGGACGAAGGCCGCATAGGCCATGCCCGGCATCGTCATGTCGTCGGTGTACTTGCCCTTTCCGGTGATGAAGCGCCGGTCCTCCGTGCGGAGAACACGCGCGCCGATACCCTCCACGCCCATGGCTTTTCCTCCCGCTATCTCCCGCCGCTCCGGCAGCGGACCGGGCGGCCGATCATTCCCTCGCTCGCGGTCGGGCCGGCTCGCCGCAGCCTCCGGCCGACGCGCCCGGTACAGATCTCCGGTGCGGAACCGGAACCGGGCGCTATTCCGCGGCCGCGCGCATGTCCTCCTGCCGCATGGTCCCGGCGGCGGCGAGGATCGCCTTCACGATGTTGTGGTAGCCCGTGCAGCGGCAGATGTTGCCCTCGAGCTCGTGCCGGACGGTCTTCTCGTCGAGCTGCCCGTCATAGCGGCGGATCATGTCGACCGCGCTCATGATCATGCCGGGCGTGCAATAGCCGCATTGCAGCCCGTGATGCTCCCGGAAGGCGGCCTGAACCGGGTGGAGATCCTCGCCGGCAGCCAGCCCCTCGATGGTGACGACCTCGCCGCCGCTCGCCTGGGCGGCGAGCACCGTGCAGGATTTCACCGCCCGGCCGTCAAGATGGACGACGCAGGCACCGCACTGCGAGGTGTCGCAGCCGACATGCGTTCCGGTCAGCCCGATATGGTCGCGCAGGAAATGGACGAGCAGCGTCCGATCCTCGACCTCCCGGGCGACGGACCGTCCGTTGACGGTCAACTCCACTCTGGACATACGAGCCTCCCTTGCCCCGCGCCTGCTTCGGCGGGGGTCACTCGAAGATGAAATAGAAGACGATCAGGACGGCGAGAACCAGAAGGCCCCAGACCACCGGCCCGCCCAGAAAGCCGCTGGCGGCCTTGAACTCGACCTCCTCCTCGACGTCGTGCGCGGCATGCGACACCGTCTCGATCGGCCCGTGGTGCCGCGGCCGCTCCTCTTCGAGAGCGGGCGCCGGCGCGGCCTCCGAATCGCGGCCGATCTCCGGCACGCCAGTCGCTCCCGGAGGAATCGCCTCGCCGGGGAGCGCACCGGGCGATTCCACGATCTCGGCCTCCTCGGCGATGGTCCGCCCGGACCCGGCCGCGGGCGTCTCCGCCGCCGTTCCGGCCAGCGGGGCGGCCGGTACCGGTGCGGCCACGGTTCCGGGCGGAACCGCCGCAGGGATGGGCGGCAGCGGCATTTCCTCGGAGGTCGGAGGCGAAGGCGGAGCGCTTGCCGGCGCCGCCGGAGCGGCGGCGCCGCCCGCTGCCGCGACCACCGCAGGAGCGGCAGCC
>NZ_SPKJ01000116.1 GCF_009866965.1 Propylenella binzhouense
CGCCCTCCGGCTTCGGCGCGGCGGCGGGCGCGGGCGCAGGCTTCGCCCGCTGCGCGGCCTCCGGCTTCGGCCCGAGCGGCGCCCCGCGCTGCGCCAGCATGTCGGAATAGCCGCCGGCATATTCGGTCCAGCGGCCGTCGCCTTCCGAGACGAGAACCGCGTTCACCGTGCGGTCGAGGAAGTCGCGGTCGTGGCTGACGAGGAGCACCGTGCCCGCATAGTCCGCGAGCATCTCCTGGAGGAGGTCGAGCGTCTCGAGGTCGAGATCGTTGGTCGGCTCGTCGAGGACGAGGAGGTTCGAGGGCGCCGCGAGCGCGCGGGCAAGCATCAGCCGGCCGCGCTCGCCGCCCGAGAGGACCGAGACCGGCGTGTTCGCCTGCTCGGGCGCGAAGAGGAAGTCCTTCATGTAGCTCACGACGTGCTTCGGCGCGCCGCCCACCATCACGGTGTCGCCGGCGCCGCGGGTGAGCGCCTCGACGACCGTCCAGCGCGGGTCGAGCGCATCGCGCCGCTGGTCGAGCGCCACCATCTCGAGGTTCGTGCCGAGCCGGACCGTGCCGGAATCCGGCGCGAGCGCGCCGGTCAGGAGCTTGACGAGCGTGGTCTTGCCGGCGCCGTTCGGCCCGACGATGCCGATCCGGTCGCCGCGCAGGACGCGGAGCGAGAGATCCCGGACGATCGGGCGGCCGCCATAGGCCTTGGAGACGTCCGTCGCCTCGATGACCTGCTTGCCGGAGGTGGCGCCCTCGCCCGCCGTGAAGCTCACGCTCCCGACGCGCCGCCGCGCCTCGCGCCGCTCCTTCCGCATCGCTTCGAGCGCGCGCATGCGGCCCTGGTTGCGCTTGCGCCGCGCGGTCACGCCGTAGCGCACCCAGTCGAGCTCCATCAGGATCTTCTTGTCGAGCCGGTCGCGCTCGCGCTCCTCCTGCTCGAAGACCTGGTCGCGCCACGCCTCGAACGCGGCGAAGCCCTCCTCCAGCCGGCGGCTCGCGCCGCGGTCGAGCCAGATCGTGGCGCGGGAGAGCCGCTCGAGGAACCGGCGGTCGTGGCTGATGAGGACGAGGGCGGAGCGCGAGGCGGCGAGCTCGGCTTCCAGCCATTCGATCGCCGGCAGGTCGAGATGGTTCGTCGGCTCGTCGAGGAGCAGCACGTCGGGCTCCGGCGCGAGCGCCTGGGCGAGCGCCGCGCGGCGCGCCTCGCCGCCGGAGAGCCGCTTCGGGTCCTCGCTGCCGTCGAGGCCGAGCTGCTGCAGGAGATAGGCGGCGCGATAGGGGTCGTCGCCGGGCGCGAGGCCCGCTTCGGCGACGGCGAGCGTCGTCGCGAAGGCGGAGAGGTCCGGCTCCTGCGGCAGATAGCGGATCGTGACGCCCTGCCGGACCACGCGCTCGCCCGCATCCGGCTCGACGAGCCCGGCCGCGATCTTCAGGAGCGTCGACTTGCCCGAGCCGTTCCGCCCGACCAGGCAGAGCCGCTCGCCCGGCCCGACGGCGAGCGCGACGTCGGAAAGCAGCGGCGTCCCGCCGAAGGTGAGGCGTATGCCGCGCAGGCTGAGAAGCGGTGGGGCGGCAAGGGCCAAGGCGGGTCTCCGGTCGGGCGAACGGGCGGGGAGCCGGCGCAGCGGCCGGCAGGCGCCATGTGGACCCGGGCGGCGACGGGCGCAAGCCGGCGGAGGCGGCGGGCGGCGGGTCGGGTGGCGTCCCTCGGCAGCGGGGGCGGGCGAAGGCGAGGATGAAGGCCAGCCGAATGCTCACCTATGTTCCAGCGGAACCGGCGACCTGGGCTACGGCGGCGCCGCGCCTTTCGAAAAATCGTGGCGCTTACGCGGGCACGAACCGCTTCACCGGCGGCTGCTCGTGCCTGCGGGCCTCGGCCAGGTCCCAGTTCGCCTGCACGGCGAGCCACAGCCGGGCGGTGCTGATCCCCGCCTCTTCGAGCCGGACCGCAAGGTCTGCGCTGATGCCCGCTTTCCCGTTCAGGATCCGCGAGAGCGTCACGCGGTTCACCGCGAGGTGTCGGGCGGCGTCGGTTACGGACACACCGAGTTCGTCGAGGGCGTCGCGGAGGATCTCGCCGGGATGGCTCGGGTTCTTCATCGTGGCTCTTTCCTCAATGATAGTCGACATAGTCGACCAGCTCGACATCGGTGCCGACGAAACGAAGCGTCACGCGCCAGTTGCCATTCACCCAGATTGACCAGTGGCCCTTCAGCTTGCCCTTGAGCGCATGCGTTCGGAAGTTTGGCAAAGCGAGGTCCTGCGGCGTCTGCGCCTGATCGAGAACCGTCAGAATGATCCTGAGCTTCTTCTCATGCGCCGTCTGAATGCCCCTTGTGGTGCCTGTCTCGTAGAATGCTTCGAGGCCCTTGTGGCGAAAGCTGACGATCATGTCCGGATGTAGCGCGTAGCGCGACGCACTACAAGGATCCTCGGGATGGTCTTGAGCCCGATCGGCGCCGGGACGGGCGCGTTGCGCCTGCCGCCTTCATGGTCGCGCCTTGCGGACAAGCTTCCGCCGGATGCCGTAACCGACCGGAAGCCATTCGGCCGGCTCTCAGGCGCCGCCCTTCGTTGAAGGCCCGGGCTGAAGCGGCCGGTCGCAGCGCGCGGCGTGTCACGCCCTGCAGGCGGCTCCACCGGCAGCATGCGCGGCGCCTGTCTCCGGCGCTGCGCATGCTGGGTTCGAGCGGTTCGGGCCCTCAGCCTGCGCCGCCCGGAAACGTCAGACCACCTCGACCTTCAGGTCGCCGACGCCGTCGACATGGCCTTCGAGCACGTCGCCCTTCTTGGTCGGGCCGACGCCCGCCGGGGTGCCGGTCATGATGATGTCGCCGGGCGCGAGGCGGAACAGGCCGGAGAGGTATGCGATCGTCTCGGGCACCTTCCAGATCAGCTGGTTGAGATCGCCCTTCTGCTTCACCTCGCCGTTGACCTTCAGCCAGATCGCCCCTTGCGAGGGATGGCCGATGGCCGCGGCCGGCACGATCTCGCTCGTCGGCGCGGATTCCTCGAACGCCTTGCCCACTTCCCAGGGCCGGCCCATCTTCTTCGCCTCGCCCTGAAGGTCGCGGCGGGTCATGTCGAGCGCGACGCCGTAGCCGTAGACGTGCTCGAGCGCCCGCTCGGCCGGGATGTTCTCGCCGCCCTTGCCGATCGCCACGATGAGCTCGATCTCGTAATGGACGTCCTTCGTCATCGCGGGATAGGGGAACCTGCCGTCCACGACGAGATTGTCCGGGTTCTTCTGGAAGAAGAACGGCGGCTCCTTGTTCGGGTCGTGCCCCATCTCGATCGCATGCTCGGCATAGTTGCGGCCGACGCAATAGACCCGGCGGACCGGAAAGCTTTCGCTCGAGCCGCGGACCGGCAGCGCGACGGTCGGCGGCGGGGGAAACACGTAGGACATGGACTTCCTTTCTGCAGGGGTCACGAGCGGCTGGCGGCGTAATAGTCCACCCGGCGCTCGAGCCAGGCGAGGCCCTCGGCGATGGCGAAGGCGAAGGCGAAGAGGACGAGAAGCGCGGCCCAGAAGTGCTCCATCAGGAAGCGCGAGCCGTAGAGCTTGAAGAGCGCCCCGAAGCCGACGATCGAGACGAGCAGCTGGCCGATGATGACGCCCTTGACGGCGCGGATCATGCCGAGCCGGATGCCGGCGAGGATTTCCGGCATCGCGGCCCAGACATGGATCTGGCGGAAGGCCTGCCAGCGAGTCGCGCCGAAGCTTTCCGCCATCTCCAGGAGCGAGGGCGAGATGGCGCGCACGCCGGCGCGCGCGTCGAGCACGATGATCCAGATCGCGAACAGGACGACGGTCAGGACGATCGTCGTCTGGCCGAGCCCGAAGAGCACCATGATGACCGGCACGAGCGCGGTGAGCGGCGCGCTCAGGAAGAGGTTCACCCAGGGCAGGAGGATGCGGTCGGCGATCGCCGACCGGCCCATCAGGACGCCGAGCGGCACGCCGATCGCGATCGCGATCAGGTTGCCGGCCACGAACGCCTCGGCGGTGATCCAGAGCGCGTTCAGGAACGAGCGCGTCGGCACGATCTCGACCATCCGGACGAGCACGTCGGAGAGCGGCGGAAGCAGGATCGTGAGCCCGAGCCGGCCGACGATCTCCCACAGGATCGCCCACAGGAAGAGCGAGGCGAACATCGGGACGCGGTAGCCGTGGATCTGCATGGTGCCGCCTCAGTCCAGATAGTGCTTCAGGCTCTGCCAGATGGCGTCGACCGTATCGAGATAGACGGGATCGCGGCGGATCGCATCCGGGTCGCCGGCCCGGCTGATCGCGGGCTCGATCACCTCCGCGACCGAGCTCGGCCGCCGCGACAGGAGCACGATGCGGTCGGAGACGTAGACCGCCTCCTCGATCGAATGCGTGACGAAGATGAAGGTCTTCCTCTCGCGCGCGACGAGATCGAGAAGGTCCTCCTGGAACTTGCGGCGGGTCTGCTCGTCCACCGCCGAGAAGGGCTCGTCCATCAGGAGCACCTCGGCGTTGACCGAGAGCGCGCGGGCGAGGCCGACGCGCTGGCGCATGCCGCCCGAGAGCTCGTGCGGGAACTTCTCCTCGAAGCCGGCGAGGCCGACCTGGCGGATGTAGCGCCGGGCGACCTCCTCGCGCTCCGCCTTCGCCACCCCCCGCAGCTCGAGCCCGAAGGCGACGTTGCGGATGACGGTCGCCCAGGGCATCAGCGCGAAGTCCTGGAACACGAAGGCGCGCTCCGGCCCCGGCCCCGTCACCGTCCGCCCGTCGATCAGCACCTCGCCGGAGGTGAGCGGCAGCAGGCCGGCGATGATCTTCAGAAGCGTGGTCTTGCCGCAGCCGGACGGGCCGAGCAGCGAGGTCAGCTTGCCGCGCGGAAAGTCGACGCTGATGTCGTCGAGCGCGTGGACGCCGCCGGGATAGATCTTCGTCACGCCGCGGACGGCGACCATCGGTTCGCTCGCCGGGGTGGTCTCGCGCGCGATCGCAGCAGTCATGGCCATCAGTTTCTCGCTCGCTTCTCGGGCCGGAACGCCGTCACCTCGACCCATTCGAGCAGCTCGATGAAGAGGACGGAGAACACCATGATGGAAAGGATCGCGGCATACATCTTCGGATAGTCCGCGATCGAGCGGTTGTAGGTGATGAGGTCGCCGATGCCGGTCGGCGTGATGAGGAGCTCGGCGAGCACCGCGCCGATGAAGCCCGCCGCCGCGCCGAGCCGGAGGCCGGCGAAGATGACCGGGCTCGCCGCCGGAAGGACGATCCGCAGGATCACCTGCCGCCGCGTCGCGAGATAGGAGCGCCCCATCTCGACGAGCGATACCGGGGTGTGGCGCACGGCGGCATAGGAGTTCAGCACGATCACCGGCATCGCCATGATGCAGACGACGAGCGTCTTCGAGGTGAGGCCGATCCCGTAGGCGAAGACGATGAGCGGGATGAGGGCTGCGAGCGGCGCCGCCTGCATGATGATGAAGATCGGCGAGGCGAACCATTCGGCGCGCTCGTCGAGCCCCATCGCGATCCCGACCGCCACCCCCAGCACGCCGGAGAGGACGAGCCCGAGGACGAGCGGCTGGAGCGTGATCGCGAAGGCATGGACCAGCGAGCCGTCGCCGAGCATCTGGCCGAGGCCGACCATGGTCTCGATGAAGGTCGGGAAGGCGGGGCTGATCGGGATCCGCGCCGCCCATTCCCAGGCGAGGCAGAGCGCCACCGCCGAGAGCACCCGGAGCGTCATCGGGTGGGAGAGGAAGGCCGCGACCGGGTGCGTCTCCTTGTCGAGGAGGGCGCCGCGCGGCGTCCCGACCCCAATCCGGGCGAGGAGCCCGCCCGCGGCGGGCTCCAGTCCGGATTGCGTGCGGTCGCTAGCCACCGAGGTTCTTCTTCGCGGCTTCGGCCGGCCCGAGATCCCAGAAGTCCTCGACCTTCAGGCTCTCGGCCGGGCCCTGGAGCTGCCCCGAGGAGACGTAGAACGCGAAGTCGCCCTTGGCGACCTCCTCGCTCGCGCCGTCCGGATTCCAGAGGCCCGCCTCGACGCCCTCGGCATAGTAGCCGGGCACCTCGTCCAGCACCTCCTTCGGGAGATCGGAAAGGAGGTTCCGCTTCTGGCGCTCCGCCTCGACGATGCCCGGATCCTTGTTCATCTCGCGCCAGAGCTTCATGACCTCCTCGACGAGGATGGTCGCGGTCTCGGCGTGCTCCTTGATCCAGTTCTCGTTGGCGAACAGGATCTCGTCGCTGACCTTCTGATCGATGCCCGGCAGGACGTGGAACTTGTCGGGCGCCTGGGCGATCAGCTTGTTCTTGTTGGCGAGGTCGACGATCGTCGCCTTGATGGTGCCGTTCAGCATCGCGATGATGCGGTTCTCTGAGCCCGGCACGTAGGAGCGGTCGCCGAACTCGATCCCCTCGCGCGCGGCGATCACGTTGCCGTAGGCCTCGGTCGCCGTGCCGCGGGCGTGGAAGGTGAAGGGCTGGCCGTCGAGGTCCTTCCAGGTCTTGTATTCGGTCGAGGCGACCGGGAAGAAGACCAGGCTCGAGATCTGGTAGAGGGCCCGGAGCGGCACCTTGGCCTTCTGGATGACGGAATAGGGCGTTCCGATGCCGACATCGGCCTGGCCGGAGACGATCGCCTGGATCGCGAGCTCCTCCTCGGCGAACGAAGTCAGCTCGTAGTCGACGCCGCGCTCCTTGGCGCGCTCGAGCGCGATGATGAAGGCGAGCGTCTCCTCGGAGACGACGTCGCCGAGCGCCACGCGGATCTTGTCCGCCGCATTCGCCGTGCCGCCCGCCATGACGGCCGCCACGCAGAGGCCCGCAAGCAGGCGGCCGGCCGATTTCCATCCGTTCAGCATCATTTCCTCCCTGGGGTCGGCTTTGCATCGACCGTGACGCGCCATGCGCCCGGTTGCCTGACCAATGAACTATTGGTTAGGCTATGCTGGACGATTGATCAAGGGCGGACACGCGCATGGCGGGAGCGGTCGATTTCGAGGACGAGCGGGACGTGCGCGGCGATCCCGCCGCGGTCGCGGAAGGCGACGGCGCGCTGACCCAGCTCAAGGCCTATCTCGCCCAGCACGAGCTCGCCCCCAACACGCGGCTGCCGCCGGAACGCGAGCTCTGCGAGATCCTCGGCGTCTCGCGCGGCGAGCTCCGCAAGGCGCTCGCCGTGCTCGAGGAGCACGGCGACATCTGGCGCCATGTCGGCAAGGGGACCTTCACCGGCGCCAGGCCGGCGGAGGAGCGCATCTCGATCGCCGAGATCTCGAGCCAGACCAACCCGGCCGAGGTCATGCGCGCGCGGCTCCTCATCGAGCCCGAACTCGCCCGCGAGGCCGCGCTCAACGCCAATGCCGACGACGTCGCCGCGCTCAGCGCCTGCCTCGCCGGCTCCCGCACCTCGGAGACATGGCGGCAATACGAGAACTGGGACAACCGCTTCCACCGGGCGATCGCCTCCGCCACGCACAACGCGCTGCTGATCGCGCTCTTCGACACGCTGAACGGGGTGCGGCGCGCCGTGGTCTGGGGGCGGCTGCGCTACGACATCCAGAAGCCGCCCCCGGACCACCACAGCTTCGCCGACCACGAGGCGATCATCGCCGCGATCGCCGAGCGCGACATGAACGCGGCCGCAACCCGGATGCGCGCCCATCTCCAGATCGTGCAGGCGAGGCTCCTCGACAGGCCGCGCGAGGCGGCGGAATAGCCGGCCGCTCCAGCCGCCTCAGCACCAGCCGCCGCGCGCGCCGCCGTCATAGGCGCGCACGAGCGCGCGCGCGAGCAGGGCGCGGCCGAGATCGGTGCCGTCCGGCGCGCTGACATCGGCGACCACCCGGCCCCAATATTTGTCGCCCGCAATGTCGCGAAGCGTGACCCGGCCGCCGGCGACGAGACCGGCGAGCGCCGCCGTCGCGCGGTCGGAGAGCCGGCGCTCGCCTTCGCAGCGCGCCCGCTTCTCCGGCGCATCGACGCCGCGGATCCTGACGAGCACGCGGATCTCCTGCCCGATCCAGATCGGCACCCTGACCGCGATCGTGTCGCCGTCCACCACCGTCTCGACCTCCGCGGCATAGGGCCCGGCGAGAATCTCCGCCGCGTGCGGGAGGCCGGGCGAGACGCCGGCGGCGAGGAGCGCGAGACCGGCACGGACGAATCGTTGTAGGAACATATTCCTTTCCTACACCCGGGCGCGGAAAAGGGAAAGAGGCGGGCTTGCGGGCGGCCCTGGGAGCGGTTCATCCGGCGACGAATTGACACCGGTAAGGCGAAATCCTTACATCTGCGCGCCACGACCGGTGGAGGACGCGATGGCTGCGGTTCTCAAGCGCTACAGCAAGATCACCGAGAAGGGCCAGATCACGGTTCCGAAGGACGTTCGCGATGCGCTCGGCGTCAGGCAGGGTGGCCGCATCGCGTGGCGCATCGAAGGCGAGCACGTCGCCGTCTATCGCGTCGACGAGACCGAGAACGAGGACGATCCGGCGCTGAACGCCTTCCTGTCCTTTCTGGAGCGGGACATCCGGACGCATCCGCAATCGGTGGCGGCGCTATCTCCCGCGCTCGTCGAACGCATCTCCGGGCTGATCGAGGGAGTTGACGTTGACCCGGAGGAAGAGATCGCGGGAGACGTCGCCCTCTGACCGACCGCTGGTCGTCAACGGCTGGCAGATCTTCGCCCATCCGCTTTTCCTGGATCAGCTCGCCCGCCTTGTCGCCGCGGTCGAACTGGAATCGAGGAAGGACCCGGACGGCTACAAGTCCGGGGCCAATGCCAAGCTGCTCGCATCCATCCACAAACTCGCCTTCGAAACGATCCCCGAAGATCCGTCCCGCGCGGTCCACCGGCAGGGCAATACGCTCGGCGGCGAGCTCCGGCACTGGTTCCGCGCCAAGTTCGGCCGCCGGCGCTTCCGTCTGTTCTTCCGCTATCGAGCCGACCCGAAGATCATCGTCTACGCCTGGGTGAACGACGAGCAGTCCAAGCGCACCTACGGCTCGAAGTCGGATGCCTACGCCGTGTTCAAGGCGATGGTCGACAGCGGGAATCCGCCGAACGCCTGGGACGATCTCCTCGAGGCTTGCCGGAAGGCGGCGCCCTCGCAGCCTCTCTCCCGCCTGCGCGATCTGATCCACCGCTTCGGCCTGTAAGATCACGTCCCAGCGATTCGGCGAGACGTCGTCAGACCTGCTTTGTCGCGACACCTGCACGCTTTGCTTCAGGAACACAGAAGTGCTTCCGAGACTCCCCTCTAATAGACATCCTCACAGCAGTCAACGGCGGACACATCAGCTACTCTGCAAGAGACCCTTTCCTCGAATTATCTCCAACCAGCGGGGCGCGTCTATCCAGTTACTTCGTATTACAGTTCCCTTATTTGACTCTGGATTGCGCCACTTCCAGTACCTGCGTTTAATCTCATCCCCGGACATGGCTCTCAATGCGCTTTCGCCGCCTCCCACCCCCACTTGGATACCGGAGTCACCCGACGCTCGTGAGCACATCATATCAAAATCCAATCTCCCATCGTAATTCAGGAGGTTGGGGTCGCCGCGTCTGTCAAGCGCATCAACGAGATTCGCAAAACGTTTCGTAATATAATGTTCTGCTCCAAGGACTGCCAGAGCCAAATTATGAATATCCTTCCACGATAGAACACAATCTGCATCATAGCAAAGGTCCACTTTACTAGGTATAATAGCAACATGCAAATAGGTGTCGATACGCCTGTAGTTCTCTATTTCGAAAAGATGACTCAGCTGTCTTTGTTGCGACCTTAATTGCTTCCTGAGCGACGCTTCTTCGACATTTTTAGAGAAGCATTTTCCTTCACAAGCGATCATTTCATTCCCAAATAACACCACGAGATCGGGAGCATCTCTCGTATCTTCTTCAGCTTCCTCGAGCCTTAGGCCTGCAGCCTTGAGATCGCGGGCGATATGGAATTCGGTAATGATCTCACAGTTCGAGAGATCAGAAGGCAGACTGGCATCCGGTTGACTTCGGCGCAGCGGTTCTCCATCCGCTCCACGCTCAGTACAGGCTCTCTCGTTTACAAGCTTTATGAATTCTTCTAAGCCTCTAAATTCATCATGGAATAGGAGCGCCGGAAGCAATGTCGCCGTAAAGTACCGTTCGCTTCTGACAATATCATCGAACCGCTTCAAGACAGACCTCCACTTCCAACTCTTCCTTCCTTCCGAAGGATTCACGTTCAACTGTAATCAGACAACCAAGCTTATGCAACACAACAGGGTGGGTAGCCCGCCTTTGCTCAGCAGCGGGGCGTCGGCGCGGCGGCGTCGATGACGTGCAGGAACGACCCCATGACGCGGCCGCGGCGGAGACCGGCCGCGCCGAGTTCGGCGCCCTCCGGGCTCGCGACCCGGAAGAGCGGCTCGGCCGCCCCTTCCCGCTCCACAATGGCGTAGTGGAATTCGTGCGCGGCGAGCCGGCCGGGCCAGGGCAGGCCGCCCGCCGCCTCCGCCAGGCGATAGCCGAGATGGAGGCGCCGCCGCTCGAAGCTCGTGGCGACCGGCAGCAGGCCGAGCATCGCATGCCGGACGCCGGCCGCGTCGGTGAGCGCCTCGCCGAGCGCCATGTAGCCGCCGCACTCGCCATAGACGAGCGCGCCCCGCCTGGCCGCGGCGTGCATCCCGGCCCGGAAGCGCGCCGCCGCCGCGAGCCGCCCGGCATGGAGCTCGGGATAGCCGCCGGGCAGGCAGACCGCGTCGGCGTCGGCACGCGGCGGCTCGTCGGCAAGTGGCGAGAAGAAGGCGATCTCGGCGCCCGCCTTCCGCCAGTCGGCGAGGAGATGCGGATAGGCGAAGGCGAAGGCCTCGTCGCCCGCGACCGCCACGCGCTGGCCGGGCGGCGCGAGCGCGGGCCGCGCCGAAGCCGCCGGCTCCGCCGGGAGCGGCACGGCGAGAAGGG
>NZ_SPKJ01000117.1 GCF_009866965.1 Propylenella binzhouense
CGCTCGGGATCGGCCTGCCGCGCGCGCCGCTCGCGAGCGCGGCCGAGGGCGAGACGGCATGGCTCTGGATGGGGCCGGACGAATGGATGCTGGTCGCGCCGCCGGCGGAAGGCGGCGGCAGGGCGGCGGCGGTCGGGGCGGCGCTCGGCGCCGTCCGGCACCAGCTCGTCGATGTCGGCGACTATTATGCCGTCATCGAGCTTGCCGGCCCGATGGCGCGCGATCTCCTCGCCAAGCTCACGACGCTCGACCTCCATCCGCGCGCGTTCCGGCCGGGCGCATGCGCCGGCTCCGTCTTCGGACGCGTCAACGCCCTGCTCTGGCTGAAGGGCGACGAGGGGCCGCCGGGCCCGGTCTTCTGGCTCTTCGTCCGCTGGTCCCACGCCGATTATCTCTGGTGCCTGCTCGCCGCCTGCGGCCGCGAATGGGGCATGCCGGAGGAAGTGCCGGTCAAGGGCGAGCCGCTCGTCGCACCGTGACCGACGCTGCCCCGCAAGCCGGTCCGCTGCGGCTTCGGGTTCGGTAGCGCTCGCCGCATCCGTCCCCCTCCCCCTCGTGGGGAGGGGGAAGGGGAAGGGGAAGGGGAAGGGGAAGGGGAGGGGTTCCCGGCCCCGAACCCGGTTCCGAACCCGGCTGCGGCGGCCTGCTCGCGGCGTCCGGGGTGGCCCGGCGACGCGGCGAACCGGCCGGTCCGCACCGGGAGGGAAAGGTCGTGCATGCCCCCACCCCAGCCCTCCCCCACGAGGGGGGAGGGAGCCTGCAGAGGCCGCCGGATGCCGGGTCCAGCCCGGCATGACGACAGGGCAAGCGGCGGAGCGCCGGAACAGAACAAGCGGCGCGGCGACGCACCGGAAACAACGGCAAGGCGCGGCGCTGCCGCGTCAGCTGCCGTAGCCGCCGCCGGTGGGCGTGCGGACGATCACGGCCTCGCCCGCCTCGAGCACGGTCTGGTCGCAGCCTTCGAGCGCTTCCAGCCGCCCGTCCAGGCGGCGGACGAAGGTGGCGCCGAGCTCGCCGGGCTCGCCGCCGAAGAGCCCGTGCGGCCGGACGCTGCGGTGGGAGGAGAGGATCGCGCAATCCATCCGCTCCAGGAACCGGATCGTGCGCAGGGTGCCGGAGCCCGCGCGCCAACGCCCGTGCCCGCCCGAGCCGCCGGACATGCCGGCGCCGGGTCCGCCGGCTCCGCCTGTCTCCCGCCATCCCGCCGGCCATTCGTCGGGCCGGTGCCGGATGTGGAAGTCCTCCAGCAGGACCGGGAAGCGCATCTCGAGCACCTCCGGGTCGGTCAGCCGCGAGTTCGTCATGTGGGTGTGGACGCCGTCGGTGCCGTCAAAGCCGGTGCCGTCGTTCATGATCCCCGCCGGCGAGCCCGAGCAGATCGTCTCGTAATATTGGTAGCGGTCGTTGCCGAAGGTGAGGTTGTTCATCGAGCCCTGCGCCGCGGCGAGGCTGCCGAGGGCGCCGAAGAGCGCGTTGGTCACGTGCTGGCTCGTCTCGACATTGCCGGCGACGACCGCGCGCGGATAGGCGGGCGCGAGCATCGAGCCGTCCGGGATCACGATGTCGATCGGCTCCAGGCAGCCGGCATTCATCGGGATGTTGCGCTCCACCATGACGCGGAAGACGTAGAGGACGGCCGCGCGCGTCACCGGAGCGGGAGCGTTGAAATTGTTCGGCTTCGCCTCGCTCGTGCCGGTGAAGTCGACCTTCGCCCGCCGGTTCGCCTTGTCGACGCTGATCCGCACGCGGATCGTCGAGCCCTGGTCCGTCGGATATTCGAACTCTGAATCCGACAGCGTCTCGATCACGCGGCGGACGCTCTCCGCCGCATTGTCGCGGACGTGCCGCATATAGGCCTGCACCACCTCCAGGCCGAACTGGCGCACCATCTTGCGGATCTCGGCCACCCCCTTCTCGTTCGCCGCGATCTGCGCCTTGAGGTCGGCGACGTTCTGCGCCGGGTTCCGGCAGGGGAAGGGGTGGTCGGTCAGGAGCTTCAAGAGCTCCGCCTCGCGGAAGCGGCCGCCCGCCGCGCCGTCGACCAGCTTGAAATTGTCGATGAGCACGCCTTCCTCGTCGACAATGGTGGCGCGCGGCGTCATCGAGCCGGGCGCCGCGCCGCCGACATCGGCATGGTGCCCGCGCGAGGCGACCCAGAAGAGGATCGTCCCGGGCTTCCCCTCGTCCTGGGGCGCCGGGGCGCCGGCCCCGGCCCCGAAAGGCGGGTGAGCGGCCCCTTCGTCGAAGACCGGCGTCACGACCGTGATGTCGGGAAGGTGCGTGCCGCCATTGTAGGGCGCGTTGAGCGCATAGACGTCGCCCGGCCGGATGTCCGGATTGAGGCGGCGGACGATGTCGACCGAACGGTCCATCGAGCCGAGATGGACCGGCATGTGCGGCGCGTTGGCGACGAGCGCGCCTTCCGCGTCGAAGAGCGCGCAGGAGAAGTCGAGCCGCTCCTTGATGTTCACCGAATAGGCGGTGTTCTGGAGCGTCACCCCCATCTGCTCCGCGATCGACATGAAGAGGTTGTTGAACACCTCGAGCATGACCGGGTCGGCCTTGGTTCCGATCGCGCTCGCGCGCGCCCGCGGGCTCGTGCGCCGCATCAGGATGTGGTCCTTCGCCGTCACCTCGGCGGACCAGCCGGGCTCGACCACGATCGTCTGGTGCGGCTCCATCACGAGCGCCGGGCCGGCGATGCGATGGCCCGGGGAAAGCCGGTCGCGCGGATAGACGCCGGCCTCGTGCCATTCGCCCTCGGAGAAGAAGCGCGTCGTCCGTTCGGGCGGGGGCGCACCCGCGGCGAGCGGATGGTCCGGCTCGGCGATGTCGGCGCCGCCGCCGACGCCCTCCACCTCGACCGCCTCGGCGACGAGCGGCTTCTCCTCGTAGACGAAGCCGAAGCGGGCGCGGTGCTCGGCCTCGAAGGCGGCGCGGACCGCCCCGGCGCCGCCGAAGGGGACGGGCAGCGCCATGTCGGTGCCGGCATAGCGGACATGGATGCGGGCCTGGACCTCGAACTCGCCGGCGGCGAGCCCCTGGCCCTCCAGCTCGGCGCGGACCTCGGCGGCGAGCGCGTCCCGGAGAGCGGCGAGCGCCGCCTCGGAGCCCGCCTCGAGGGGCAGCACCGCCGCGCGGCTGCGGTTCGCCCGGATGTCGGCGAGGCCCATGCCGTAGGCCGAGAGGACGCCGGAAAGGGGATGGATGTGGACCACCTCCATGCCGAGCCGGTCGGCGATCATCGCGGCGTGCTGGCCGCCGGCGCCGCCGAAGCAGGAGAGGGCGTAGCGGGTGACGTCGTAGCCGCGGGCGACCGAGATCGTCTTGATCGCGTTCGCCATGTTCTCGACCGCCACCTCCAGGAACCCGGCCGCGACCGCCTCCGGCGCCTTGCCGATCTCGGCGGCGAGCGTGGCGAACCGCGCCCGCACCACGTCGTCGTCGAGGCGCTGGTCCTGGTTCGGCCCGAAGATCGCGGGGAAGTGGACGGGCAGCAGCTTGCCGACCATGACGTTCGCGTCGGTCACGGTCAGCGGGCCGCCGCGGCGGTAGCAGGCCGGGCCCGGATCGGCGCCGGCCGAATCCGGGCCGACGCGGAAGCGGCCCGATTCGTAGTGGAGGATCGAGCCGCCCCCGGCCGCCACCGTGTGGATCTTCATCATGGGCGCGCGCATCCGCACGCCCGCGACCTCCGTCTCGAAGGCGCGTTCGAGCTCGCCGTCGAAATGGGAGACGTCGGTCGAGGTGCCGCCCATGTCGAAGCCGATGACGCGCGAGAAGCCGGCCATCCTTGCGGTCTCGGTCGCGCCGACCACGCCGCCGGCCGGACCGGAGAGGATCGCGTCCTTGCCCTTGAAGAGATGCGCGGCGGTGAGCCCGCCGGAGGACATCATGAACATGAGCCGGGGGGCTTCCGCGCCGGCATCGCCGGCATCGGCTGCAATGCCGAGATCGGCCGCGACCTCGGCCACGTAGCGCGCGAGGATCGGAGTCAGATACGCGTCGACGACGGTGGTGTCGCCGCGCCCGACGAGCTTCACGAGCGGCGAGACCTCGTGGCTGACGGAGACCTGGTCGAAGCCCATGGCGCGGGCGATCCGCGCGGCCTCGGCCTCGTGGGCCGGATGCGCCCAGGCATGCATGAAGACGATCGCGACCGACCTGAAGCCGTCCCCGGCCAGGCCGGCGAGCGTGCCGCGCACCGCCTCCGGGTCGATCGGCAGCTCGACGGTGCCGTCCGCCCGCACCCGCTCTGCAACCTCCTCGACCCGCTCGTAGAGGAGCTCCGGCAGCACGATCCTCTTCGCGAATATGTCCGGCCGTGCCTGGTAGCCGATCCGGAGCGCGTCCCGGAAGCCGCGGGTGACGAGCAGCGCGGTGCGCTCGCCCTTGCGCTCCAGCAGCGCGTTGGTGGCGACCGTCGTGCCCATCTTCACGGCGCCGATCCGCCCGGGCGGAACCGGCGCGCCGCTCGCCACGCCCAGAAAGCGGCGGATCGCCTCCACGGCGGCGTCGCGATAGGCGCCCGGATTCTCGGACAGGAGCTTCATCGCCGCGATGCGGCCATCCGGCGCGCGCGCCACGACATCGGTGAAGGTGCCGCCGCGATCGATCCAGAAGTCCCAAAGGGCGTCCGCCATCAAGCTCTCCGTCGCTCCCGCGAAGGGATAGCGGCGGCCGGCGGATTTGTCTTCTCCGTGCCGGGTCCGCTCGGCGCGCTCAGCGGGAGGGCGCGGCCTTCAGGCCGGCACCCGAAGCCGGCCTTCGCATGCCCCAAAGCTCCGTGGCGGCGAGCAGCGACCCGCCGAGCAGCAGCGGCACGAGGAAATAGACCACCCGGAACGCGATCAGCGCGCCGATGACCCGGCCGTCGCCGACGACCAGGGAAACGACATATTCGAGCACCCCGAGGCCGCCCGGGACATGCGCGACGATGACAGCGACCTGGCCGAGGACATAGGCCGCGACCGTCTGGAAGAAGGGCGCCGTCCCGATGAGGAAATAAAGGCTCGTGGCGGCGCAGGCGAAATTAGCCGTGCCGATCGCCACCTGCGCGAGCGCGAGCTTCGCGTCCGGCAGCGCGAACCGGTGGCCGCGCAGGACGATGCCGCCGCGGATCGTGGCGCAGGCGAGGACGTAGAGGGCCGCCGTGACGAGCATGGCGGCCCCGATCAGGCGCGCGGTGCCCGCCGGCAGGCCGGTCGCCTCGGTGCCGAATTTCGGGGCGGCGAGAAGGACGATGCCGGCGAGCACGCCGATGCCGATCGCCACCGTGGCGGCGCAGAAGAGGATCACGCGGGCGATCTCGGCGCCGCTCAGCCCGTAGCTCGAATAGAAGCGGTAGCGGAGGGTGCCGCTGCTCAGCGCGGCGATCCCGACATTGTGGCCGATCGAGAGCGCGACGAAGGAGGTGAGGGCGATCTTCCTGTAGGGCAGCGAGCGGCCGGCATAGCGGATGCCGAGCGCATCGAAGCCGGTCAGGCAGAGATAGCTCGCCGCGGCGAAGGCGACGGCGAGGAGGAGCGCCGAGCCCGGCATGCCGAAGATCGCCTCGGCCACGTCGGAGAGATCGTGGCCCTCGAAGGCGCGGGCGCCGAGCCAGAGCCCGAGCGGCAGCATCACGATCGGAACGAGCGGGGACAGTCTGCGCAGGTTCACCGGGTCGCCTTCCGTGCTTCACGGAAGGAAGCCCGCTCCGGCGCGTTCGTTCCCGCGCGTCGGGGCCGCCTTACGGGCGGCGCGCCCGCTCAGTCGCGGCGGCCCAGCTTGCGGAAGAGATCGGCGTTCCGGCAGAAGTCCGGCGGCTCCGCGTTCTGGTGCCCTTCCGCCAGCCAGCTCTCGCACTGCTTCTCGGCATTGCAGCCCGCGCAGGCGTGCACCGCCGCCCGGAGGTCTCGCCCGAGCAGGATCCCGCTCTCGCTCGAGAGGTCGACGCCGGTCTGGCGCATCATCTCGCCCATCAGGTGGCTGTGCCGGTTGGCTCGCTCGAAGATGCCCATCTGCTGTCTCCCTGCCTCGGGAGAAGCTGCCCGCCGCGTGTCCGCCCGTCTTTGATCCCGGTCAATCGCCGGCCCCTCGGCTGCCCGGGCGCGGAGCCGTCGGTTGCGGTCGCGGGCGCGTCGAGCCCGGTGGCGATTGCCTCCGCCTGGGGCGAACGAAGAGGTCGGGGTCAGGAGACCTTCGGGGTTCGTCGCGGAGCTGCAGTGAGACTCCGTTAACCACAAGCGGAACTATTGGCGCCCTCCGATGCTTACGTAAACGCTTTGCTCCAAGCCGGTGCGTTTCAGTTTCGCGAAGCAACGGACCGTGGGGATGTACTTGATGCGCAGGACCTATTCCGATTTCACGAGGCAGGTCGTCGCGGTGGCGGCGCTCTCGGCGCTCGCCGTGGCGGCGATGCTCGCAGCGGCCGGCTTCGCGAAGGCCGCCGATCTGCCGGGCGGTGCCGTCGTCGCGCCGGTCGTCTACCAGCCGGTGGCCGTTGCCTGCCCGGTTCCCCAGGAGCGGGTGATCTTCTTCGACAGGCGCGGTGTTCCGACGTCGCCGGCCCGCACGCCCTACTTCTACTGCGTCACGGGGACGATGCTGATGCCGGGCGACGTTCCTCCGCCGCCGGAATATTGCTGCCCGATCTGAGCCCGGGCCGCTCCGGCACCCGGTAGAGCGCGATCCGCATCGGGCTGAGAAGCGCGAGCCGGATGCGGGTCGCAAGCGGGAGCCTCACCGGCGCGAGCCCGTAGGCGCCGGCCAGCCGGTCGATGCCGCGCACCGCGCCGAAGACGCAGAGCGTTCCCGCGGCGTCGCTCCGGACGAGCCGCGACAGGACGCGGCCCATGATCTCCTCCCCGAACGGGTTGAAGAAGAACAGCACCGCCGGGCCTTCGGGCAGGACGGTCTCGGCCGCGTCCCGGTTCATCAGCGTGATAGCCCGCGCCTTCCGCAGCGCGCTCGGAAAGGCCGCCCTGTTCGCGAGCGCCGCCGCGTGAAGCTCCGCCGAATGCTCCACGCCGACGACCTCCTTGAACGGGCGCGTCGCCGCCTGCAGGACCACGCGTCCGCGGCCGGAGCCCATGTCGACGAGCGTGGTCTCGCCGGGCGCGATCGGAAGCGCATCGAGCACCCAGTCGAGCACGAGGCAGGGCGTCGGCGCGTAGTCGAAGCCGTGTTCGGCGCTTTCCCCGACCACCTCGTTCCGGCGAACCGGCGCATAGCCCGCGCTCGGCACCGCCTCCCAGGCGAGCCGCTTGCGGTCGGCAAGGATTGCGTGGGCCCGGATGAGCGCCGTCGTCCAGACATGCTCGAGCGAAGCGAGGAGGCCGCGCTCGCGCAGGAGACGGCAAAGGGTCGCCCAGTCCCGCGCCAGCCGGCTGGTTCTCGCGTTCCCGACGCTCGTGTCGACCATGGCGATCCCGTCGTTTCGATGAGAATTGAATGATTTTATCGCGCGGCCGGCGGGCGGCCGGCGATTCCTTTCCGTTTGGTTAAGGCTCAAGGCGGCGCTTCGGACTTGAAGGCGGTCGGAACCGCGACTACGCAGCCTCGGTCCCGCGACGGCCGCGCCCCGTTTCACGCAAGATCGCGGGGCTCGCGCCCGTCGTCCACCGCAGGAGCCGGGTGAGGCGTGGAAGGCATCGAGCATCAAAGCGGGCGCCCAATGTGGGGCACGTTCGTCGATCATGCGCGGCGGAATCCCGTCGGTACCACGCTTGTCCTCGCTCTTGCCTATGCGCTCGTCTTCGCGGCGCTGCGGCTCGCCTTCTCCGACAGCATCGCGACCGACGATTCGCAGGAGAACGTCTTCGCCCAGGTCTGGTCCTTGGGGTACCAGGCGCGGCAGCCGCCGCTCTATGTCTGGCTCCTGAAGCTCGTCCAGTCGGTGCTCGGCCCCGGCATCGAGGGCTTCGTGCTCGTCCGCTACCTGCTGATGGTGGCGTTCGCGGGTCTGGCGGCGGCGGTCGCCAGGCGGGTCGTGCGCGATCCGGCCTGGGCGGTCGCGTCGGCGGCCTCCTACGCGGCGATCTACCAGATCGGCTGGATGCAGCATCAGATGTTCACCCATACGGCCATGCTGATGGTGACGCTGACGGCGGGCATGCTCGCCTTCATGCGCTACGTGGAGGCCCCGTCGCTCGGCCGCGCCCTCGTCCTCGGCGCGGCGATCGGCCTCGGCGGGCTCTCCAAGCACAGCTACTGGATCTTTCCCGTCCTCCTCTGCCTCGTCGCGCTCCGCCGGCCGGCGATCAGGCATCGGCTGGACTGGCGGCATCTCGTCCTCGCGGCTTTCGTCGCGGCTCTGCTCTATTCGCCCTATGCGCTGTGGCTCGTCCAGGCGAAGGGCAGCGTCGCGGCCGAGGCGCAGGCGACGGTGCGCCACCTTGCCGGCTTCGGCGATCGGGTCGTCCGCGGGCTTCCGTCCGTCGCGGGCGCGGTGCTCGGCTTCCTGTTCCCGCTCCTCCTTCTCGTCGCCGCGATCGTGCCGCAATCCCTCGACCCGCGGCGACGCTCGCCGGTGCCGCCGCCCGGCCGTCCGGACTGGCTCCGCCTGCTCGGCGACCTCGCGGCGGCCGGCCTCGTCGTGCTCGTCGCGGCGCTCCTCCTCTTCGGCGTGGCCACCTTCAAGGAGCGGCACATGCATGCGCTCTTCCTGCTCGCGCCACTCTGGCTGATGGGGCGGGCCGGCGCGCTCGGAAGCAGTCGGCAGCGGACGATCCTCGTCGCCGCCTTCGGCGTCGTCGCGGCGGCGGCCGCTTTGGTGCGCACCGCGACCTTCCTCTATCCCGACCGGCCGTTCTGCACCCCGGTCTGCCGCGAGACGAAGCCCTATCGCGAACTCGGGCCGGCGCTGGCCGGTGCCGGCTACGGCGCCGCGACCCTCGTCGCGACCGAGAACGACCTTGCCGGAAATCTGCGGGCCCTGCTGCCCGGGGCCCGCGTCGTCTCGACGGCGCTGCCGATCGAGACGCTGCCGCCCGCTTCGCCGGGTGCCGCCTGCGTGCTCGTCTGGGAAAGCGCGCCGGAGCCGGTGCCGCCCCCACCGGATGTCGCCGCCCGGGCGATCCCGGGGGCGCCGGAAGGGGAGGTCTCCATCCCGTGGCGCTCTCCGCTGCGGGCCGACGGATGGCGAATGTCCGTCTACCGGTTCCGCCCGCTCGAGCCATCCGCCCCCGCCTGCATTCCGGGACGCTCCTGAGCGGGCGCGCGAGGCTTGACGCGGAATGCCTGTGGCGGGAGAACGCGGCGACCCCGGAGAGACGTCGGCCATGGCCCTGCAGGAAACCCGCAACACCAACCCGAAGAACCTCATCCCCGGCGCGACCGGCGACTGGGAGATGGTGATCGGGCTCGAAGTGCATGCGCAGGTCGCCTCGCGCTCCAAGCTCTTCTCCGGCGCCTCGACCGCATTCGGCGGCGAGCCGAACGAGAATGTCAGCCTCGTCGACGCCGCCATGCCGGGCATGCTGCCGGTCGTGAATGAGGAGTGCATCCGGCAGGCGATCCGCACCGGCCTCGGCCTCAAGGCTCGGATCAACAAGCGCTCCGTGTTCGCGCGGAAGAACTATTTCTATCCGGACCTGCCGCAGGGCTATCAGATCTCGCAGTACGACCAGCCGATCGTGGGGGAGGGCACCATCGTGGTGGAGGTCGGGCCGGACCGGGACGGCCGGTTCGAGGAGGTCCGGGTCGGCATCGAGCGCCTTCACCTCGAGCAGGACGCCGGCAAGTCGCTGCACGACCAGCATCCGACGATGAGCTATGTCGACCTCAACCGGTCCGGCGTGGCGCTGATGGAGATCGTCTCCAAGCCCGACATGCGCTCGGCCGACGAGGCCAAGGCCTACATCTCCAAGCTCCGCACCATCCTGCGCTATCTCGGCACGTCGGACGCCGACATGGAGAAGGGCAACCTCCGCGCCGACATCAACGTCTCCGTCCGGCGTCCGGGCGAGCCCTTCGGCACGCGCTGCGAGATCAAGAACGTCAATTCGATCCGGTTCGCCGGGCAGGCGATCGAATACGAGGCGCGGCGGCAGATCGGAATCCTGGAGGACGGCGGCACGATCGACCAGGAGACCCGGCTCTTCGATCCGGGCCGGGGCGAGACGCGCTCCATGCGCTCCAAGGAAGAGGCGCACGACTACCGCTATTTCCCGGATCCGGACCTGCTGCCGATCACTTTCGACGACGCCTATGTCGAGGCGATCGCGGCCACGCTGCCGGAGCTGCCGGATGCCAAGCGGGCGCGCTTCCAGGCCGAATACGGGCTCTCCGCCTATGACGCCGACGTGCTCGTCTCCGAACGCGAGGTCGCCAACTATTTCGAGGCGGTGGCCCGCGGCCGCGACGGCAAGCAGGCGGCCAACTGGGTCATCAACGAACTGCTCGGCGCGCTCAACCGGACCGGCCATGCGATCGAGGCGACGCCCGTCTTCGCGCATCAGCTCGGCGAGCTCATCGATCTCATCGCGGACGGCACGATCTCCGGCAAGATCGCCAAGGACGTGTTCGAGATCCTCCTCTCGGAAGGCGGCGAGCCGCGCCGGATCGTCGAGGAGCGCGGCCTGAAGCAGGTCACCGACACCGGCGCCATCGAAAGGCTCGTGGACGAGGTCGTCGCGGCCAATCCCGACAAGGTCGAGCAGGCCCGTGCGAAGCCCACCATGATCGGCTGGTTCGTCGGCCAGGTCATGAAGGCGAGCCAGGGCAAGGCCAATCCCCAGGCCGTCAACGCGCTCCTGAAGGCCCGGCTCGGCATCGAATGACGGGCGCCGTGCGGGCCTCGGAGCCGGCTTCGCCTTGAGCGCGCCCGGCGCGCCCGCCGACCGGCCGGCGGAAGCCGGGGCCGTGCGCGAGGACCGGCTCCTCGCGCTCGAGCGCCGCCGTCCGCTCG
>NZ_SPKJ01000118.1 GCF_009866965.1 Propylenella binzhouense
CAGACCCCGCCTGCCCAGACCCCGCCCGCGCAGCCCGCACCGGATCAGCAGGGCTCCGCTGCGCCGGCTGCTCCGGCGCAGCAGCAGACCGCGGCCGCGACCGCGCCGGCCGCCGCTCCGGCCGGCGGCGCCGCCTCGGGCATGGTCGCCATGGTCGAGCAGGCCGACGTCGCCAAAGGCGAGAAGGTCACGAAGAAGTGCGTCGCCTGCCACAGCCTCGAGCAGGGCGGGCCGAACAAGGTCGGCCCGCACCTCTGGGACCGCTTCGGCCATCCGATCGCCAGCGTCGAGGACTACAATTATTCGTCCGCCATGAAGAGCTACGCGGCGGAGGCGAAGACCTGGACGGTCGAGCATCTCGACGCCTTCCTCGCCGACCCGAAAGGCACCGTGCCCGGCACGAAGATGGCCTTCCCCGGCCTGAAGAAGGACGACGAGCGCGCCGCCGCCATCGCCTACCTGCACTCTCTCTCCGCGGACCCCGCCCCGATCCAGTAGGCCTCTCCGAGCGGCTCCTGCAGGGCCGGCGCGCCGCGCCGGCCCTTAATTTTTGGTCAGAATGCCCCGAGAAGGGTGAACCGCTCGTCCGCCCGTCCTAATATCCGCCAAGAGAGACGGACCGGAGAGACCGAACAGAATGCGCCGCCCGCTTGCCCTGGCGCTCGCCGCCTGCCTTCTCGTCGCCCCCGGCGGCGCCGCGCTCGCCGACCATGACGACTGGCACGAGGCGGTCTCGCTCATCGGCACGCCGAAATACGGCGACGACTTCCGGCACTACGACTACGTCAACCCGGACGCCCCGAAGGGCGGCACGCTGAACCAGGTCTCGGTCGGCACCTTCGACAGCTTCAACCCCTTCATCGTGCGCGGCACGGTCGCCGCCGGGCTGACGCCGACCGGCGGGCTCCTCTACGACACGCTGATGGACCAGGCGACCGACCAGGCCGGCACCAGCTACGGCCTGATCGCCGAAGCGGTGCGCTATCCGGCCGACTTCTCCTCCGCGACGATCCGCCTCAACCCGGATGCCAGGTGGCACGACGGCCAGCCCATCACCGCCGACGACGTGGTGTGGACGTTCGGCGTGCTGAAGGGCACGAGCCCGTTCTGGAACCAGTACTACAACCACATCGAGAAGGCGGAGAAGACGGCGGCCGACGAGGTGACCTTCACCTTCGACCAGGCCCGCAACCGCGAGCTGCCGAACATCATCGGCGACATGCCGGTGCTGCCGCGGCACTGGTGGGAGGGAACCGGCGCGAACGGCAGGAAGCGCGACATCACGCAGCCGACGCTCGAGCCGCCGCTCGGCTCCGGCCCCTACAAGATCGGCGCCTTCGAGGGCGGCCGCTCGATCACCTGGCAGCGCGTTGCCGACTATTGGGGCGCGGACGAGCCGACGCGCGTCGGCCGCTACAATTTCGACCAGGTGAAATACGTCTATTTCCGCAATGTCGACGCGGTCTGGGAGGCGTTCAAGAAGGGCGGGCTCTACGATTTCCGCATGGAGAACCGAGCGCAGCGCTGGGCCCAGGGCTACGATTTCCCGGCCTTCCAGCGCGGCGACGTGAAGAAGCACACCTATCTGCAGGAGGCGGGCGAGCCGATGCAGGCCTTCGTCTTCAACACCCGGCGGGCGAAGTTCCAGGACCCGCGGGTGCGGCGCGCGCTGACCCTCGCCTTCGACTTCGAGAGCATGAACCGCACGCTCTTCTACGGTCTCTACAAGCGCACCGACAGCTATTTCGAGGGCACCGAGCTCGCCTCCTCCGGGCTGCCGCAGGGCAAGGAGCTCGAGATCCTGGAGACCGTCCGCGACGAGGTGCCCCCCGAGCTGTTCACCGAGCCGTTCACGCTGCCAGTCTACGAGAAGCCCGGCGACGAGCGGACCTATCTCCGCCAGGCTTCCCAGCTCCTGCGCGAGGCGGGCTGGACGCCCCAGGGCGGCCGTCTTGTCAACGAGGCGACCGGCGAGGCGATGTCGATCGAGTTCCTCGGCAACGACCCGACCGACGAGCGCGTCATGCTGCCCTACGTGAACGCGCTCCGCCGGCTCGGGATCGACGCCCGCATCCGTCTCGTCGATACCGCGCAATACCAGGCGCTTACGGACAATTTCGACTTCGACGTCGTGGTCGACATCTTCGCCCAGTCGCAGTCGCCGGGCAACGAGCAGCGCGAGTTCTGGGGATCCCAGGCCGCCGACCAGCCGGGCAGCCGCAATGCCGCGGGCATCAAGAACCCCGCCGTCGACAAGCTGATCGACCGCGTCATCTACGCCCGCGACCGGGAGGAGCTGGTGGCGGCGACGCACGCGCTCGATCGCGTGCTCCTGTGGAACTATTACATGGTCCCGCAATGGCACAATCCCGAGGTCTGGATCGCCTACTGGGACAAGTTCGGAATCCCGGAGAAGCAGCCGGCCTATATCGGCGTCGACACCTTCTCCTGGTGGGTCGACCAGAACCGCGAAAGCCGCGTGGAGGTCGAGAAGTGAGCCTGCGGGCGAGCCGCCGCGCAGTCCTCAAGGGCGCCGGCGCCGCGACCGGCCTTTCGCTCCTCCCCCGCTTCGCCGCCGCCGGTGAAATGCGGCGCCAGCACGGCCTCGCCGTGATCGGCGACCTCAAATATCCCGCGGATTTCGCCCGCTTCGACTATGTCGACCCGGCTGCGCCCCGGGGCGGCCGGATCGTGACGCAGCTCTCGTCCTGGGGCTACAACCAGAACCCCGAAACCTTCAACACGCTGAACAGCTACGTGCTGCGGGGTGACGGCGCGGCGGGAATGGGCCTCACCTTCACCAGCCTGATGACCGGCTCCGCGGACGAGCCGGGCAGCGTCTACGGGCTGGCGGCAGCCGAGGTCGAGCGCTCCGGCGACGGCAAGACGCTCCGCTTCTTCCTCCGGCCCGAGGCGGCCTTCCACGACGGCAGCCGCATCACGGCCGGGGACGTCGCCTTCTCGCTCGAAACGCTGCGCGACAAGGGTCATCCGACCATCGCGCTCGACCTCAAGGGCATCACCGCGATCCGGGTGGAGGACGAGGCGACGATCCGGATCGAGCTCGGCAGCGAGACCGGGCGCAGCCTGCCGGTGCTCGTGGCGGGCGCGCCGATCTTCTCCGAAGCGTGGTGGGCGAACCGCGATTTCGCGGCGACCCTCTCGGAGGCCCCGCTCGGTTCCGGGCCCTATCGGGTGGCGGGCTTCGCCTTCGGCAGCTTCATCGAGTTCGAGCGGGTGAAGGGCTGGTGGGGCGACCGGGTGCCGGCCATGGCGGGGCGCTACAATTTCGACCGGATCCGCTACGAATATTACCGCGACCGCACGACCTCCTTCGAGGCCTTCAAGAAGGGCAACATCACCTTCCGCGAGGAATTCACGTCAAGGGTCTGGGCGCGCGACTACGACTTCCCGGCGCGGCTCTCCGGCCGGGTGGTGCGGGAGGAGGTGCCGAACGGCGCCCCCTCCGGCGCGCAGGGCTGGTTCATCAACATGCGGCGCGCGAAGTTCAGGGACCGCCGGGTCCGGCTTGCGCTCGTCCACGCCTTCGACTTCGAATGGACCAATCAGAACCTGATGTTCGGGTCCTACCAGCGGACGGCCTCGTTCTTCGAGAACTCGGAGCTGAAGGCGGAAGGCGAACCGGGACCGGCCGAGCTGAAGCTGCTCGAGCCGTTCCGGGGCAAGGTGTCGGATGAAGTGTTCGGCCCGGCCTTCGTCCCGCCCGTCTCCGACGGCTCGGGGCGCGACCGCACCAATCTCCGGAAGGCGAACGACCTCCTCGCCGCCGCCGGCTGCAGGCGCGGGCCAGACGGCCTGCTCACCCCCGACGGCGAGCCCTTCACCATCGAGTTCCTCGACAAGGACAGCACCTTCGAGCCGCATCACAACGCCTATATCAACGGGCTCAGGCTGCTCGGCATTCGCGGCAGCTACCGGGTCGTCGACCCCGCCCAGTACAATGAGCGGCTAAGGCGATTCGATTTCGACATGGTGGTCTCCCGGTTCGGCATGGCGCTCTATCCCGACGAGGCTATCCGCCAGTTCTTCTCGAGCGCGCGCGCCGCGCAGGAAGGCTCCTACAATCTCGCCGGCATCTCCGATCCCGCAGTCGACTCGCTCGTCGAGACGATGATCGCGAGCGACGACTGGGACAGCTTCGTCACCGCCTCCCGCGCACTCGATCGCGTCCTGCGGGCGCAGCATTTCTGGGTGCCGCAATGGTTCAAGCCGGTGCACTGGTTCGCCTACTGGAACATGTACGGCAGGCCGTCGAAGGTGGCCGCCTACGATCCGGGCGTGCTCGATACCTGGTGGCAGGATTCAGACAAGGCGGCCGCCTTGGGAAGGGGCTGACGCTTCATGGCGGCCTACATCATTCGGCGCCTGCTCCTCATGATTCCGACCATCCTCGGAATCATGGCGATCTCCTTCCTGGTCGTGCAGTTCGCGCCGGGCGGCCCCGTCGAGCGGGTGATCGCGCAATTGCAGGGGACCGACGTCTCCGCGACCGCCCGCATCGGCGGCTCCACCGGCGGCGATTTCAGCAGCGGCAGCAACCAGTCCATGTCGGCCGCCGATGCGGCGGTGAGTTCGAAATATCGTGGCGCCCAGGGCCTCGACCCCGAGTTCATTCGCCAGCTGGAGGCCCAGTTCGGCTTCGACAAGCCGCCGCTCGAGCGGTTCGGCCTCATGCTCTGGAACTACGCGCGGTTCGATTTCGGCGAGAGCTACTTCCGCGACATTTCGGTGATCGATCTCATCGCGGAGAAGCTGCCGGTCTCGATCTCGCTCGGCATCTGGATGACGTTGCTCTCCTACCTGATCTCGATCCCGCTCGGCATCCGCAAGGCGGTCCGGGACGGGTCGCGCTTCGACGTCTGGAGCTCCGGCGTGATCGTCGTGGCCTATGCCGTCCCGGGCTTTCTGTTTGCGATCTTCCTGATCGTCTTCTTCGCCGGAGGGACGTTCTTCGACTGGTTCCCGCTTCGCGGGCTCGTTTCGGAGAATTGGTCGTCGCTCTCCTGGCCGGAGCGGATCCTCGACTATTTCTGGCACCTCACGCTGCCGCTCATCGCCATGGCGCTGTCCGCCTTCGCCACCACGACGCTCCTCACCAAGAATTCCTTCCTGGACGAGATCCGGAAGCAATATGTCGTGACGGCGCGGGCGAAGGGGCTTTCGGAGCGGCAGGTGCTCTACGGCCATGTCTTCCGGAATGCGATGCTCATCATCGTGTCGGGCTTTCCGGCGGCCTTCGTCTCCGCCTTCTTCGCCGGCTCGCTCCTGATCGAGACGATCTTCTCGCTGGACGGGCTCGGCCTGCTGAGCTTCGAGAGCGTCATCAACCGCGACTATCCGGTGGTGTTCGCCACGCTCTACATCTTCTCCCTGATGGGGCTCATCGTTCAGCTGCTCTCGGACCTGACCTACACCTGGATCGATCCGCGGATCGATTTCGAGAGCCGGGAGGTCTGAGCGATGGACGCCAAGACCGCCGATGCCGTTGCGCGCACTGAGCGGAAGCGCGGGCTGGAGCCCAAGACCGCGCCCGATGCGCCGAATCCTGGCAGCGACCTTGAGACCGTCACACCCCTGCCCGGCCAGGAAATCCCGCCGGCGAAGCGGACCTTCTTCGCCCTGTCGCCGATCAACCAGCGTCGGTGGCGAAGCTTCAAGGCGAACCGGAGGGGCTTCTGGTCGCTCTGGATATTCCTGGTGCTCTTCATCCTCTCGCTGTTCGCCGAGTTCATCGCCAACGACCGCCCGCTCCTCGTCTCCTACAAGGGCGAGTTCCTCTACCCGGTCTTCGTCGATTATCCGGAGGAGAAGTTCGGCGGCTTCCTCGCCCGGACCGACTACCGGGACCCCTTCATCCAGGACGAGATCCAGGCGAACGGCTGGATGGTCTGGCCGCCGATCCGCTATTCGTACCGGACGGTCAACAACGAGATACCGGTGCCGGCGCCGGCGCCGCCCTCCTGGATGCTCGACCGGGAGGAGCGCTGCGCCGCCTATCCGAAGGGGGTGGAAGACCCGAACTGCACCGCCTGGAACTGGAACTGGCTCGGCACCGATGACCAGGCGCGCGATGTCGTCGCCCGCATGATCTACGGGTTCCGGATCTCCGTCCTGTTCGGGCTCGTGCTGACGGTGCTCTCCTCCGTGGTCGGCGTCACGGCCGGCGCCGTCCAGGGCTATTTCGGCGGACGCGTCGACCTCCTCTTCCAGCGCTTCATCGAGATCTGGACCGCGATACCCTCCCTCTACCTGCTTCTCATCATATCGTCCGTGCTGGTGCCGGGCTTCTGGGTGCTCCTCGGCATTCTGCTCCTCTTCTCGTGGGTGGCGCTCGTCGGCGTCGTCCGCGCCGAGTTCCTCCGGGCCAGGAACTTCGAATATGTGAAGGCGGCCCGCGCGCTCGGCGTCGGCAATCTCACCATCATGTTCCGGCACCTTCTCCCGAACGCGATGGTCGCCACCCTCACCTTCATGCCCTTCGTGCTGAACGGCTCGATCACGACGCTCACCTCGCTCGACTTCCTCGGCTTCGGCCTGCCGCCGGGCTCGCCGTCGCTCGGCGAGCTCCTGGCGCAGGGCAAGTCGAACCTGCAGGCGCCCTGGCTCGGCCTTACCGGCTTCCTCGTGATCTCGCTGATGCTGTCGCTGCTGATCTTCGTCGGCGAGGCCGTCCGCGACGCCTTCGACCCGCGCAAGACCTTCGTGTAGGATCGCCGCCATGGACGAGAGCAGACGGCATGTCGTGGAGGATTATCCCGCGGAGAAGCTTCCCGAGGAGCTCCGCGGCGACATCGATCCGAGCCACCGCACGCGGGTGATCGTGGAAGATGTCGGGAGAGACCGCGAGCGCGGCCTCGACAAATATCGGCGCCTCTTCGGAAGAGCCAGCCACATGAACACCTCGGTTGAGGAGGCGGTCGCCCGCATCCGCGCCCTTCGCGACGAGTGGGATGCGTGAGTTCCGCGACGACCCGGCACATCTACCTGGACGCCAATGTGTTCATCCGGTTCCTGGAGGCAGAGGAGAAGCCGCTCCTGTCCATGTTTGCTCGTGCGGCCGAGGGTGCGCTCGCCCTTCATACCAGTGAGCTCACGCTGGCGGAGGTCTTGGTCAAGCCCTTCCGGGACCGCGACTTTCGGCTCGCCGAAGCCTATCGGGAGCTCGTGAAGTCGAGCGATCTGTTGGCGCTCATGGCAATCGACAGAACTCTCCTCGAGGAAAGTGCGATGTTGCGGAGCTGGACCGGAAACAAGCTCGCGGATTCGATACACGTCGCGACGGCGAAGCGTTGCGGCTGCGCCATCTTCCTGTCCGAGGATGCGCGGCTGAAGCTTCCGGACGGGATGCTCCGCATGACGCCCAGCGAGCTCGAGGGCAGGGTCCTACGCCCATGACCACGCCCCTCCTCTCCGTCCGGAATCTCTCCGTCGACTTCCGCCAGGGCGACGCCGTCACGCATGCGGTGCGCAACGTCTCGTTCGAGGTGGGCGAGGGTGAAACCGTCGCGCTCGTGGGGGAATCCGGATCCGGCAAGTCCGTCACGGCGCTCTCCGTGCTGCGGCTCCTCCCCTATCCCGCCGCGCACCATCCCTCCGGCGCCATCCGCTTCCGCGACCGCGAGCTCCTGCACGCCGACGAGAAGACGCTCCGCGAGGTGCGGGGCAACCAGATCGCGATGGTGTTTCAGGAGCCGATGAGCTCGCTCAACCCCCTCCACACCGTGGAGCGGCAGATCGGCGAGGTCCTCGACGTCCATCGCGGCCTGAGCGGCGCGGCCGCGCGGACCCGCGTGCTCGAGCTGCTGCACGGCGTCGGCATACGCGACCCGGAGGAGCGGCTCGGCGCCTATCCGCACCAGCTCTCCGGCGGCCAGCGCCAGCGCGTGATGATCGCCATGGCGCTTGCCAACGAGCCGGACCTCCTCATAGCGGACGAGCCGACGACCGCGCTCGACGTCACCGTCCAGGCGCAGATCCTGGCGCTGCTCGCCTCGCTCAAGCGGGAGCGGGCGCTCTCGATGCTCTTCATCACCCACGATCTCGGCATCGTGCGCAAGATCGCCGACCGCGTCTGTGTCATGACCGGCGGCGAGATCGTGGAGAGCGGATCGACCGAGACGATCTTCACCGATCCGCAGCATCCCTATACGAAGCATCTCCTCGCCGCCGAACCGAAGGGCCGCCCGCCTGCGCGCGATCCCGACGCCCCGATCGTCCTGCGCGGAGAGGACGTGAAGGTCTGGTTCCCGATCCGGCGCGGCGTCTTCCGCCGCACGGTCGGCCACATCAAGGCCGTCGACGGCATCGACGTCGAGGTGCGCGAAGGACAGACCCTCGGGGTGGTCGGCGAATCCGGCTCCGGCAAGACGACGCTCGGCCTCGCGCTCCTGCGGCTGACCTCCTCGGAGGGCCGCATCGTCTTCTTCGGCCGCGACATCCAGGGCACCAGCTTCAAGGCGATGCGGCCGACACGGGCGAACATGCAGATCGTGTTCCAGGATCCCTACGGCTCGCTGAGCCCGCGCATGGTCATCCGCGACGTCGTGGCCGAAGGGCTGGAGGTGCACGAGCCCGGTCTCTCCGCCGCCGAGCGGGACGTCCGGGTGGTCCGGGCGCTGACGGAGGTCGGCATCGATCCGGCGAGCCGCTTCCGCTATCCGCACGAATTCTCGGGCGGGCAACGCCAGCGCATCGCGATCGCGCGGGCGATGGTGCTCGAGCCGAAATTCGTCATGCTCGACGAGCCGACCTCGGCCCTCGACATGAGCGTCCAGGCCCAGGTCGTCGACCTGCTGCGGGACCTGCAGCGCCGGCACGGCCTCTCCTATCTCTTCATCAGCCATGACCTGAAGGTCGTGCGGGCGCTCGCCAACGACATCATCGTGATGCGCAACGGCAAGGTCGTGGAATCCGGGCCGGCGGAGACGATCTTCGGCGCCCCCCGGGAGGATTACACCAAGGCCCTGATGGCGGCCGCCTTCGCGATGGAAGCCGCGCAAGGAAATGCTGTAAGCGAGTGACATGAGCGTTCTTGTTGCTTCCATGTACGATCCGGACGGATGGACCCGCCATGTGCGCGCGGCCCTTCCCGAGCACCGGGTGATGGCCACCAACCGCTTCGGGGAGTTCGAGGGCGCGGCGGAGGACCTCGCCGCCGTCGAGCATGTCCTCGCCTGGAAGCCGCGCCAGGAGCTCCTCGACCGGCTGCCCGCGCTGAAGGCGATCTTCTCCCTCGGCGCGGGCGTCGACCACCTGATGGACCTGCCGCGCCTGCCGAACGTCCCGGTCGTGCGGATCGTCGATCCGGACCTGACGGCGCGCATGACTGAATATGTCGTGTGGCAGGTGCTCCACCACCACCGGATGGGCGCCGCCTATCAGCGCCAGCAGGCGACGCGGCAATGGCGCGACCTGAGGCAGCCGGCCGCCCGCCACGTCACCGTCGGGCTGATGGGGCTCGGCGTGCTCGGCACGAGCGCGGCGGAGGCGCTCCTCAAGATCGGCTTCCGCGTGGCCGGCTGGAGCCGCACGCCGAAGGAATTGCCGGGCGTCAGGACCTTCTCGGGCGAGAGCGAGCGCGACGCCTTCCTCGCCGAGACCGACATCCTCGTCGCGCTCCTCCCGCTCACGCCGGAGACCACGCACATCCTGAACCGCAGCCTCTTCGCCAAGCTGAGGCGCCCCGGCCCGCTCGGCGGTCCGGTCGTCATCAATGCCGGGCGGGGCGGCAGCCAGAACGAGAGCGACATCCTGGCGGCGCTGCGCGACGGCACGCTGCGCGGCGCGAGCCTCGACGTCTTCGAGCGCGAGCCGCTGCCCTCCGAGAGCCCGCTCTGGAACGCGCCCAACCTCGTCGTGACGCCGCATGTCGCGGCGGTCTCCGATCCGGCCGCGCTCGCCCCGGCCATCGCCGGGCAGATCCGCGCCTTCGAGCGCGGCGAGCCGCTGCAGAACGTCGTCGATATCCGCCGCGGCTACTGAGCGCCGGCGGCGGGCCTGCGCAGCGCGATCACCGCGCTCCCTTTGGCGGCGAGGCGCGCGGCCGCCTCCCGGAGCGGCTCGCTCGCGACCGCCATGTGGTGCGCGTTGGCGTGGAGGAGGCGCTCGCCGTCCTGCATGATGCCGACATGGCCGCGCCAGAACACCAGGTCGCCGCGCCGGAGCGGCGTCGGATCCGGCGCAAGCGGGAGCGGCAGCCCGGTCTCGGCCGCCTGCATGTCGGTGTCGCGCGGCGCCGCCACGCCCGCCGCCGCGAGCGCGACCTGGACGAGGCCCGAGCAGTCGAGGCCGAGGCTCGTCTTGCCGCCCCAGAGATAGGGCACGCCGAGGAACCGCTCCGCCACGGCGACGAAATCCGTCTCCCACGCCGCGCCGAGCGGACGGAGATGCTGCATCACGATCGCGCCCGCCGGCGCCACAAGGCCGTAGCGCGCGTTGCGGTCCTCGCTCTCGCCGCGGAGCGCCACCGCCGCCCCGAGCGGAAGCCCGGCAAGCGGCGCGCTCTTGATGTCCGGGCCGGCGAAGAGGAGCGTGCGGACGGCGGCGACCCGGTGGGTCGGCGCGGGCGCCTGCGCGTCGAGATCATCGAGCGCGAGCCAGCCGACATAGCCGTCGGCGGCGAGCTGGCCCCAGGCCCAGCCTTCCGCGTCGCGGTCGAAGACGCGCACCGTCTCGCCGCGGAGCGCCTCCGTCAGCCGCGCCGCGTCCGGCCGCGGGGCGTCGCGCAAGGCGGTCACCGGCGCC
>NZ_SPKJ01000119.1 GCF_009866965.1 Propylenella binzhouense
CGGCCGGGGCTTTCGTGTCCGGAAGCGAGGCGACCAGCGAGGCCTTGACCACCGGCGCCGCCGGGGCGGCGACCGTCTCCGCCTGCGCCGCCGTGCTCGCGAGCTGCGTCGCCGCGCCGGCCGCGGGCTCGGCCTTCGTCCCGCCGCGCCCGAAGAGGGCGAGCATGGTGCCGGAGGATTGCGGCACGTCGAGCTCGCGCTGCTTCTTCAGTTCGTCGGCCTCGAGCTTCGCCACGATGATCTTCGTCTTGGCGTCGTCGATGGCCTCCTTCTGGCTCACCGCCACCCGGATCGGCTCGGGCACGCTCATCGGCGGGCATTCGCCGTTCGGGCTGAACCTCACGCCGGCGACCGGCACCGCGTCGAACACGTAGCGGCGCGAGCAGACGTCGATCTTCGGCTCCTGCCCCGTCACCTCGAAATGGTCGTAGCCGACCTTCAGCATCCGCCAGAAGCCCATGTTGGGATCGTTGCGGTGCTTGGCGAGGTTCTCCGGCGTCATCCGGAACGGAAAGGCCTGGACCTGGAACGAGCGCTGCCCGCCCTCGAAGGCGAGCCGCGCGAGCGCGTAGATCTCGCCGATCTGCTCGTCGGTCATGGCGTAGCAGCCGGCGGAGGAGCACGCGCCGTGCACCATCAGGAAGCGGCCGGTGCGGCCGTTGGCCTGGTCGAACTTGTTGGGAAACCCGATGTTGAAGGAGAGATAGTAGGAGGAGTTCGGGTTCATCTGCGCGGGCGTGATCGTGTAGAAGCCCTCGGGCGCCTGCTTGTCGCCCTCCTTGATCTTCGGCCCGAGCTTTCCGGACCAGGCGCAGATGTCGTAGCTCTTGAGGAGCGCGAAGCGGCCGGTCGCCTTCTCCTTCTTCCAGACCTCGAGGGTCGATTCCTCCTTGAAGATGCGCACCAGGATCGGGCTGCGCTCGTCCATGCCCTTCTTGGCGACGAGCTCCTTCATCGCATAGGGCAGCGGCTGGAGGTGCTTCGGCAGCACGCTGCCGGTGATGTCCGTGCAGGACGCCAGGAGAGAGGCCGCGAGCGCGGCTGCCGCCAGTGCCGGCACGCGCCGGTTGAGGAGTGTAGAGGTGCGCATGGTTGCCCCGCCCCCCGCCTTAGCCGTCCTGTTTCTTTGGCGCAACTGTGCGACGGGTATCGTTGACGAAAGGTTACTGCAAGGCGATTGCGGCGCGATGCGGGCGGCGGCGCCGGAATCCCGGAACATGTTGCGGGAATGCCGCGACGCTCAGCCGAGCGTGCGGCCGATCGCGAGGAACTTGTCGCGGCGCGCGCGGCGCAGCGCATCGGGCGGCTGCCCGACGAGGTCGCGCAGCGCCGTCTCGATCCGGTCGCCGGCGCGGTTGATCGCCTCGGCGGGCGCGCGGTGGGCGCCGCCGACGGGCTCGGCGATGACGCCGTCGATCACCTTGAGGCCGAGGAGGTCCGTCGCGGTGATCTTCATGGCGGTCGCCGCGTCCTGGGCGCGCGAGGAATCCTTCCAGAGGATCGAGGCCGCGCCCTCCGGCGAGATGACGCTGTAGATCGCGTGCTCCAGCATGAAGACGCGATTCGCGGTGGCGATCGCGATGGCGCCGCCGGAGCCGCCTTCGCCGATCACGACGGCGACGTTCGGCACCCCGATCTTGAGGCACATTTCGGTCGAGCGCGCGATCGCCTCGGCCTGGCCGCGCTCCTCCGCGCCGATCCCCGGATAGGCCCCGGCGGTGTCGACGAGCGAGACGACCGGCAGGCCGAAGCGGTCGGCGAGTTCCATGATGCGGACCGCCTTGCGGTAGCCCTCGGGCCGCGCCATGCCGAAATTGTGCTTGATCCGGCCCTGGGTGTCGGAGCCCTTCTCCTGCGCCAGCACGGCGACCGCCTCGCCGCGGAAGCGCGCGAGCCCGGCGAGGATCGCGTTGTCCTCGGCGAACTTGCGGTCGCCGGCGAGCGGCGTGAACTCGGTGAAGAGCCGTTCGATGTAGTGGCGCGCATGCGGCCGGTCCGGGTGGCGCGCGACCTGCGTCTTCTGCCAGGGCGTCAGCTTGGAATAGATCGCCTTCAGCGCCTCGTGGGCCTTGCGCTCGAGCGCGCTCACCTCCTCCGCGACCGACACGCCGTCTTCGCCATCCTCCAGGCGCTTCAGGTCCTGGATCTGGCCTTCGAGGTCCGCGACCGGCTTTTCGAAATCGAGGAATGTCCGCATCTATCTTCCGGATGGGCGCCGCGGCCCGCATTTGGCGGCGCAAACTGGCGAGGGGGTCACCACAAGTCAAGCGCGCGGCTTGCTCAGCCGGGCTTGCGGCGCGCCAGCGGGTGGTGCCCCGTCACGAGCGCGTTCAGCCGCTCGTCGAGAACGTGCGTGTAGATCTGCGTCGTCGCGATGTCGGCGTGGCCGAGAAGCGTCTGCACCGCCCGCAGGTCGGCGCCGCCGGAAAGAAGGTGCGTCGCGAAAGCGTGCCGCAGCACGTGCGGCGAGAGGTCGGCCGCATCGAGCCCCGCCGCGGCCGCCACGGCCTTGAGGTCGCGGGCGAAGGCCTGGCGCGTCAAATGGCCCTCTTCGCTCGTCGCGGGAAAGAGGAAGCGCGCCTCGGAACGCCCCGCCGCCTTCAGCGCCGCCGCATAGTGCCGCACGGCCTCCGCCGCCGCCGCATTGAGCGGGACCAGCCGCTCGCGCCCGCCCTTGCCCCGCACGATCAGGAACGGACGCTCGCTCCGCGCCGCCGAGGCCGGCAGCGACACGAGCTCGGAGACGCGCAGGCCGGTCGCATAGAGGAGCTCGAGCAGCGCCAGCGTTCTGAGCGCGGCGAGCCGCTTCGCCGGGGAAAGCGCCGGATCGGCGGTGGCATCCCGCGCCGCCGCGAGCAGCCGGTCCACCTCCGCGACGCTCATCACCTTGGGGAGCGTCCGGCGCGGCTTGGGACGGTCGACGCTGGCGGCCGGATCGTCCTCCCGCACCCCCTCCTCGACGAGAAAGCGGAAGAACTGCCGCAGGGCGGAGAGCCGGCGCGCCTGCGACGAGGGGGCGAATCCGCGCCTGGCGAGGTCCGCAAGGTAGGCCCGCAGGTCCGACGTCTCGGCCTCGGCGAGGCGGCCCGTCGTCTCGCGGAAGTCGCTGAGGTCGCGGCCATAGCCCGCAAGCGTGTTGGCGCTCGCGCCGCGCTCGGCCGCGAGCATCTCGAGAAAGGCCTCCTTGAGCGCCGCGTCCCGGCTCGCGCCTCCGGCAGGCTTCATCTCAGCGGTCCAGGCGGTTGGCCGGAATGCGCTCGGTCATTTCGTGGGGGGTCGGCTCGACAAAGAAGACCAGCGCCAGCATGGTGCCGTAGACGAGAGCCGCAATCACCGCGATCACGAACAGGAATCGGAAGAGAGTCGGCATTGGCGATCGAACCCCCGTTTCTTTCCTTATCCCGTTCGTGGCCCGTCATTTCAAGGCATGGGCCCGATGCTTGACAGGTCGGCGCCGGCGGCACCACGTGAGCGCTCGTCGACCGGGGAGAACGAGCAGGTGGAGCTGTCGGCTGCCGATATCGATCAGGCGACGCGGATCGCCGCGGACCTGCGCGGCCGCAGCATCGTTCTCGTCGGCATGATGGGGGCCGGCAAGACGAGCGTCGGCCGGCGGCTCGCGGCCGCCCTCCACCTCCCCTTCGTGGATGCCGACGCGGAGATCGAGAGCGCCGCCAACCTCACCATCCCGGAGATCTTCGCGACGATGGGCGAGGAGAAGTTCCGCGATGGCGAGCGCCGCGTGATCGCGCGCCTTCTCGGCGACGGCCCGAAGGTGATCGCGACCGGCGGCGGCGCCTTCATGGCGGCCGAGACGCGCCGGGCCGTGCGGGCCAACGGGATTTCCGTCTGGCTCAAGGCGGAACTGCCGATCCTGATGGACCGCGTCCGCAAGAAGAGCAACCGCCCGCTTCTGCAGCATGCCGATCCGGAAGAGGTCATGCGATCGCTTCTCGCGGTTCGCGAGCCGGTCTATGCCGAGGCGGACCTCATGGTCGTGTCGAACGACGGCCCGCACCAGGCCGTGGTCGCCGATCTCGTGGCCCGGCTCGAGCGCTTCCTGGAGAGCGAGAAGAACACGTGAACGCAATCGACCGCCCCGAAGCCGCCGTCCGCGTGGAGCTCGGCGAGCGCGGCTACGACATCCTGATCGGCTCGGGCCTGCTCGCGGCGGCCGGCGCTGCCATTCGCGAGCGGCTCGGCGCGGTGCGCCTGGCCGTCGTTACCGACGAGAACGTCGCCGCGATCCACTTGCCCGCGCTCCTCCTCGCGCTCCGCGCGGCCGATCTCGACGCGATCACCATCGTGCTGCCGCCAGGCGAGGCGACGAAGAGCCTCGAGCATCTCGAAGCCGTCGTCGACCAGGTGCTCGAGGCGCGGCTCGAGCGCGGCGACGCCGTCGTGGCACTCGGCGGCGGCGTCATCGGCGACCTCGCGGGCTTCGCTGCCGCCATCGTCCGCCGCGGCATGTCGTTCGTGCAGATTCCGACATCCCTTCTCGCCCAGGTCGATTCGAGCGTCGGCGGCAAGACCGGGATCAATTCCCGCCTCGGAAAGAACCTGATCGGCGCGTTCCACCAGCCTGCGCTCGTCCTCGCCGACACGGCCGTCCTCGATACTCTGCCGGCCCGCGAATTCGCGGCCGGCTATGCCGAAGTGGCGAAATACGGGCTTCTCGGCGACGCCGACTTCTTCGCCTGGCTGGAGGAGAATCGCGCCGCCGTGTTCGCCGGCGGCGCAGCGCGCACGCGCGCGATCGCGGTGAGCTGCCGCGCCAAGGCCGCGATCGTCGCGGCCGACGAACGCGAGCAGGGCGAGCGGGCGCTGCTCAATCTCGGCCATACGTTTGGGCACGCGCTCGAGGCCGCGGCCGGCTTCGACGCGCGCCGGCTGGTGCATGGCGAGGCGGTCGCGATCGGCATGGCGCTCGCGCACCGCTTCTCGGCCGGGCTCGGCCTCGCGCCCGGAGCCGACGCCGAGCGCGTCGAGCGGCATCTCCGGGCCGCCGGCCTGCCGACCGCGATCTCCGACGTGCCGGGATCCGCGATCGAGGCGGACGAGCTGATGCGGCACATCGGCCAGGACAAGAAGGTCCGCCAGGGCCGCCTCACCTTCATCCTGACGCGCGGGATCGGCCGCGCCTTCGTGGCGGGAGACGTGAGCCCGGGCGAGGTGCGGTCCTTCCTCGAGGCGGAGCTGGCACGCTAGCCATGTGGCTTGCCCTGATCATCTGCTTCGTCCTCCTTCTCCTCTGCCTCTCGTCCTTCTTCTCCGGTTCCGAGACGGCCCTGACGGCCGCCTCGCGTGCGCGCCTGCACCAGCTCGAGCGCTCCGGCGACAAGCGCGCCGGCATCGCCAACGCGCTTCTGGAGAAGAAGGAGCAGCTGATCGGCTCCCTCCTCCTCGGCAACAACCTGGTGAACATCCTCGCCTCGGCGCTGGCGACGAGCGTGTTCATCCGGCTCGTCGGCGAGGAGGGCGTCGTCTACGCCACCGCCGTCATGACGGTGCTCGTGCTCGTGTTCGGCGAGGTGCTCCCGAAGACCTGGGCGATCACCGTGCCCGAAGCCTTCGCCCTCGCCGTCGCGCCGGCGATCGCGGTGGTGGTGAAGGTCTTCGCGCCGATCGTCATGGCGGTGCAGCAGGTGGTCCGGCTGCTGCTCCGCCTCTTCGGCGTCGACGCGAGCGGCAAGTCGCTCGTCTCGCCGCACGAGGAGCTGCGCGGGGCGGTCGACCTCCTCCACCGCGAGGGCAGCGTCCAGAAGGGCGACCGCGACATGTTCGGCGGCGTGCTCGACCTCAGCCAGCTCGAGGTCCCGGACATCATGGTCCACCGCATGAACATGAAGATGCTCAACGTGGACGACGCGCCGGAGAAGCTCGCCGAGGCGGTCATGCGCTCGCCCTTCTCGCGCCTGCCGCTCTGGCGGAACGAGCCGGAGAACATCGTAGGCGTCCTGCATGCGAAGGACTATCTGAGGGCGCTCGCCGCCGCGCATGGCGATCCGGGCGCCGTCGACGTGATGAGCGTCGCCTCCCCCGCCTGGTTCGTGCCGGACACCACCACGGTCCAGGCACAGCTCAACGAGTTCCTCCGCCGGAAGGCCCATATCGCGCTCATCGTCGACGAGTACGGCGAGGTGATGGGCCTGCTGACGCTCGAGGACATCCTGGAGGAGATCGTCGGCGACATCGCCGACGAGCACGACGTCGAGATCCAGGGCGTGCGCCCCCAATCGGACGGCACCATCATCGTCGACGGCTCGGTGCCGGTGCGCGACCTCAACCGCGCGCTCGACTGGTCGCTGCCGGACGAGGAGGCGACGACGATCGCGGGCCTCGTCATCCACGAGGCGCACACGATCCCGGAGCCCGGCCAGGAATTCACCTTCCACGGCTACCGCTTCAAGGTGCTCAGGCGGGCGCGCAACCGGATCACGCAGCTGCGCGTCGCCCCCTTGCGGAATCAGGTCGGCGGTGCCACCTGATGGTCACGATCGTTCGGCCGCCTCGCCCGGGGCATAGGCCTGGATCGCCAGGGCATGGACGCCGCCCGAAAGCTCCTCCGCCAGGATGGCATTGATCGCGCGATGGCGCTCAAGCCGGCTCTTGCCTTCGAACGCATCCGCAACGATTCGGATGCGAAAATGGCTTTCGCCTCCGGGCCTGTGCCCGGCATGGCCAGCATGCAGGTGGGATTCGTCCACGACCGTGAGCATTTCAGGTGCAAGTGCTTGGACGAGCTTGGTTTCGATCTTCGATTTCATCGTCATGGGAAAGCGTTCTCCGGACCGTCGGTCGTCTTGAGCGCAGGGAAGCGCATGGGGCATAGTGGCGTCGATGAAGCTTGAATCCGCCTATTTCGACAAGATCCGGACCCGCAGGGAGCCGCAGCGGCCGGCGCGGGCCAGCCTGCGCCTGTGCGAGGCCGAGGGCTGTTCGCAGCAGGGCGAATATCGCGCCCCCAAGGGGCGGCAGGCCGAAGGCGAGTATTTCTGGTTCTGCCTCGACCACGTCCGGGCCTACAACAAGACCTACAACTATTTCTCGGGCATGGACGACGAGGCGATCCAGGCCTACCAGAAGGCGGCCTCGATCGGCCACCGGCCGACCTGGAAGGTCGGCGGCGCGCATGCCGAGGAGTTGCAGCCGCCGGGCGGCCGCGCCAAGTTCGGCTGGCAGCAGCCGCCGAACGACCCGTTCGAGATCCTCGGCGGAAATTTCCGCACGCGCGCGCCCGAACGGGAGGAGCCGCGCGGCCTGCGCAACATGGAACGGAAGTCGCTGCAGACACTCGGCCTCGACGAGACGGCGACGCCCGCCGAGATCAAGGCGCAGTTCAAGCTGCTCGTGAAGCGCCACCACCCCGACCTCCATGGCGGCGACCGGTCGCTGGAGGACAAGCTGCGCGAGATCATTCAGGCCTATAACTATCTAAAGAGCGTCGGCTTCTGCTAGAGCGGGCGCGATCCAGCCATTCAACGGAAAAGCCGCGCCCCCCGCCGGCCAGAGAGGATTTCATGAGTACAGCGGTGGAGAACCCGACAGCCGTCCCGGACATGACCGTGTCCGTGCGGCAGGTCTTCGGCATCGAATCCGATCTGGAGGTGCCCGCCTTCTCCGACACGGGCGAGCACGTGCCGGATCTCGATCCCGACTATCTGTTCGACCGCGAGACGACGCTCGCCATCCTCGCCGGCTTCGCCCGCAACCGCCGCGTCATGGTCACCGGCTATCACGGCACCGGCAAGTCGACCCATATCGAGCAGGTCGCCGCCCGCCTCAACTGGCCCTGCGTGCGGATCAATCTCGACAGCCACATCAGCCGCATCGACCTCATCGGCAAGGATGCGATCGTGGTGCGCGAGGGCATGCAGGTCACGGAGTTCCGCGACGGCATCCTGCCCTGGGCGCTGCAGACGAACACCGCCCTCGTCTTCGACGAGTACGATGCCGGCCGCCCGGACGTCATGTTCGTGATCCAGCGCGTGCTGGAGGTCTCCGGCCGCCTGACGCTGCTCGACCAGAACCGCGTCATCCGGCCGCATCCGGCGTTCCGCCTCTTCGCCACCGCCAACACGGTCGGCCTCGGCGACACGTCCGGCCTCTATCACGGCACGCAGCAGATCAACCAGGGCCAGATGGACCGCTGGTCGATCGTGACCACGCTGAACTACCTGCCGCACGACAAGGAAGTCGACATCGTGCTCGCCAAGGCCTCCCATCTCAGGACGCCGCAGGGCCGCGAGCGCGCGAGCCGGATGGTGCGGCTCGCCGACATGACGCGGAACGCCTTCGTGAACGGCGACCTGTCGACGGTCATGAGCCCGCGCACGGTCATCACCTGGGCGGAGAACGCGGAGATCTTCGGCGATCTCGGCTTCGCCTTCCGCGTCACCTTCCTCAACAAGTGCGACGAGCTGGAGCGTCCGCTGGTGGCCGAGTTCTATCAGCGCTGCTTCGGCGCCGAGCTGCCCGAGTCGACCGCCAACGTCGTCCTCAGCTGATCCCACGAGCCCACCCGCAGAGCCGATCATGAATGGCGGAAAGAAGCGCGAGAGCCCGACCGATCCCTTCAAGCGCGCCGTCGCCGTGTGCGCCCGCGCCGTCGCCGGCGACCGCGACCTCGAAGTGGTCTATGCGGCCGACCGTCCCATGCTCGCCGGCAACAAGATGCGCCTGCCGGAGCCGCCGCGCCGGCTGACCGCGCAGGACGCCGCGATCACGCGCGGCCTCGGCGATTCGATGGCGCTGCGGCTCGCCTGCCACGACGCCCGGGTGCACCGGAAGCTCGCGCCGGAGGGCGCGCTCGCCCGCGCCGTCTTCGACGCGGTCGAGCAGGCGCGCTGCGAGGCGATCGGCTCGCGGCGGATGGACGGCATGCGCGCGAACATCTCCGCGATGCTCCAGGACAAGTATCACCGCGCCAGTCTCGACGAGGTGACGGACCGCGCCGAGGCGCCGATCGAGGACGCGGTGGCGCTGCTCGTGCGCGAGCGGCTCACCGGCAACGCGCCGCCGGCGAGCGGAAAGCGCATCGTCGACCTCTGGCGCGACCACATCGAGAGCAAGGCCGGCGGCGATCTCGACCGCCTCATCGACAGCATCGAGGACCAGGGCGGCTACGGCGAGATCGTGCGCGACCTGCTCGTCTCGCTGGAGATGGCCGACGAGTTCGGCCCGTCGGGCGAGAGCGACGAGGAGCAGACGGGCGACGACGCCGAAGGCGAGGCCGAGCGGAACGAGGCGGCGCGCGGCACCTCCGAGCAGGATGCCGAGGACCAGGAGGTCGAGGGCCAGAGCGAGACCACCGGCGAGGAAGAGGATGCCGGCGAAGCCGAGGAGAGCGCGGCCGATGCCGACGACCTCCAGGACGACGAGAGCTCCGCCGATCGCGAGCCGTCCGGCGAGGCGCGCCGGCCGGACTGGCGCCGCCAGAACGAGCCGCAGACCGACTACAAGGTCTTCACGAGGCGCTACGACGAGGTGATCCATGCCGAGGATCTCTGCCCGCCGGAGGAGCTCGACCGGCTGCGCAGCTTCCTCGACAAGCAGCTTGCGACGCTGCACGGCGCCGTCGCGCGGCTCGCCAACCGCCTCCAGCGCAAGCTGCTCGCCCAGCAGAGCCGCGCCTGGGATTTCGATCTCGAGGAGGGCGTGCTCGACCCCGCGCGCCTGCCGCGCGTCGTCACCGATCCGTTCGCGCCGCTCTCCTTCAAGCAGGAGCGCGACACCGATTTCCGCGACACCGTGGTGACGCTCCTCCTCGACAATTCCGGCTCGATGCGCGGGCGGCCGATCACGGTCGCGGCGACCTGCGCCGACATCCTCGCCCGCACGCTCGAGCGCTGCAGCGTCAAGGTCGAGATCCTTGGCTTCACGACGCGCGCCTGGAAGGGCGGCCAGTCGCGCGAGGAATGGCTGCGCGCCGGCAAGCCGCCGCATCCGGGGCGGCTCAACGACCTCCGCCACGTCATCTACAAGGCGGCGGACGCACCGTGGCGCCGCTCGCGCCGCAATCTCGCGCTGATGATGCGCGAGGGCCTGCTCAAGGAGAACATCGACGGCGAGGCGCTCGAATGGGCCGCCCAGCGGCTGCTGAGCCGGCCGGAGCAGCGCCGCATCCTGATGGTCATCTCCGACGGCGCGCCGGTCGACGATTCGACGCTCTCGGTGAATACCGGCAACTATCTCGAGCGGCACCTCCGGCACGTCATCGAGGGCATCGAGCAGCGCTCGGGAATCGAGCTGATCGCGATCGGCATCGGCCACGACGTCACGCGCTATTACAGCCGCGCCGTGACGATCGTCGACGCGGAGGAACTCGCCGGCGCGATGACCGACAAGCTCGCCGAGCTCTTCGACGCCGCGCCGCCCAAGCCGCGCACCGGCCGCACGCGGGCTTCCGCCGCGTGAGGGGCCGCCGCGTGCGGGGCCGCGCCGCG